>DLUN01000011.1 GCA_003444615.1 Syntrophomonas sp. | reverse complement strand
GGTTGTATACGAAGGACAGCTGTCTTCTTTGAAACGCTTTAAGGATGATGCCAAAGAAGTTGTTGAAAACTATGAATGTGGTATTGGCATAAAAGACTTCAATGATTTAAAAGAAGGAGATACTATAGAAGCCTATATTCTTGAGGAAGTACCCAGAGAAATTTAATTTATCAATGGGGGGATATTGGCATGAGTCGACGCAGACAAGAACGTATGGCCGTTGAACTTAAGAAAGTTTTATCCCGTATTTTACAGGAAGAAATCAAAGATCCTCGTTTGGATTTTTCAGCGGTTTCGGTCAGTCAAGTGGAACTAAGCAATGACTTAAGTCATGCTCGTGTTTTTATAAGTATTATGGGGGATGATGAAAAACAGCAGGAAACCATGAAAGCATTAGAAAAAGCCCGTGGTTTTATTCGCAGCAGAATTGCTGAGGAAATTCAAGTACGTCATGTACCCGAGATAGACTTTCGCCTGGACCGGTCCATAGAACATGGAATTCGTATATCTTCTCTTTTAGATAAAATAATGGAGGAAGGAACGAAGAGTGAAGAATGAATACCCTGTCAGACATAGCATCAGTTATTAAAAAGACTCCGGCTTGGGTTTTGGTAGGGCATGTGATCCCTGACGGTGATTGTATTGGTTCACTGTTAGGGCTTTATTGGGGGCTTCGTTCCTTTGGAAAACGAGTGGTCATGGGGTTGGAAGATCCGGTTCCCCCCATTTATCATTACTTGCCGGGCAGTGATAAGCTAACCCCTTTATCTTCCGTCAGCGACGTGCCGTCAGCTACAATTTTTTTGGACTGTTCTGATGAGGAAAGGGTTGGGGAGGAAACACTTGGCCAGCTTAGCAACCGGTCTATTACTATTAATATTGATCATCACGCTACTAATCCCGCATACGGAGATTATAATTATATTGACAGTCAGGCGGCGGCTACAGCAGAATTAGTTTATTACCTGCTAAAAGAATTGAATGTAGTGATTACTCCGAAAATAGCTGAATGTTTGTTTGCAGGCTTAGTAATGGACTCAGGACGTTTTATGTACAGCAGTACTCGTCCAGAAACCCTAGAGATAGCTGCCGAGCTTTTAAGGAGCGGGGTTGATATCGAAAAAACGCGTATCCAATTATTTGAGTCCAAACCCCTTGAGGAGGTTCTGCTCTTATCTAAAGCCCTGCAAAATCTGAACTGGAACGAATCAGGGCGAATAGCCTGGATGACTTTGTCCTACCAGGATGTGGCTCAGATCGGGGCCTTAAATTTGCACCCGGAAGGCATAATTAATTACACCCGGTCTATAGCCGGTGTAGAAGTAGGATTACTTATTCGCGAGATTAGCCCGGGAGTCTGCAAAATAGGTTTTCGTTCCAAAGGCAGGGTTGATGTAGCTAGTATAGCAGCTCTTCTAGGAGGAGGAGGACACCGGCAGGCTGCTGGAGCGAGGCAGGAAGGCAGCCTGGAACAGGTGACTCAAAAAGTTGTGCAAATGGTCGAGGAAGTGGTTGGCTAAATGCACGGTTTCTTGAACATCAATAAACCTGCCGGGATGACATCCTTTGATGTTATTCGCAAACTCAAACCGCGTTTACCAAAACGTACCCGTATAGGGCATTTAGGAACCCTTGACCCTATGGCAACGGGGGTTCTTCCTATAGCTATTGGACAAGCTACTCGAATAATTCCCTATGTGGAGGGCGGTGACAAGGAATATATAGCCAGTATGACACTGGGAGGAGTGTCGGATACTCAGGATGCTTGGGGAGAAATAACTTACAACCAGCCAGTTAATATAAGTCGTGAACAGCTTGAAGCTGTAATACCGTCATTTCAGGGGAAAATATGGCAGGAGCCGCCTATGTATTCAGCTGTTCATCATCAAGGAGTTCGCCTGTATGAGCTGGCTCGGCAAGGTCAGACTGTGGAAAGGAAAAAACGTTGTATAGAAATTAAGACTTTAGAACTGCTGCAGTTTGATGATAGAGTCAGTCAGCCCACTGCTGATCTTAAAGTGATATGTTCACCAGGTACTTATATACGCACTTTATGTCATGATATCGGCCAACAGTTGGGTACGGGCGCTTTCTTATCTGCCCTGACCAGAACACGTTCTGGCAATTTTTTATTGTCGCAAGCTGTAGATTTAGAAATTATTATTGAAAACTGGTCGGATAGCCTATTGCTTCCCATGGACTATCCATTGCAAGACTGGCCTTATCTAATATTACGTACCGCTGAGCAAATAAAGGCTCTGCAAAATGGTCAAACCATTCATGTTTCAGGTAAAATTCCGGCAGGTTTGCTTAGAGTTTATCAGCCTAATGAAAAGCTACTAGCCATTACCAAAGTATACTATGATGGTAACAGGTGCAGCCTTAAACCAGAACGAGTTTTTCATAATCAGTGATTAAAGGAGCGGCATTATATGAAACTGATTCGAGATATTGAACACTACCAGCCATCGGGACCACTTTGTCTTGCTTTAGGCAATTTTGACGGAGTACATTTGGGGCACCAGCAGTTAATTAAAGAATGTGTGGATTTCGCCGCTATAAATAAAGGTACTGCGGCGGCTTACATATTTGATCCCCATCCCGCTCGAGTTATTAAACCATCCAAGGCTCCTAAGCTTTTAGTCACTGCTGAACGAAAGGCTGAAATCCTGGAGTCCTTGGGACTGGATTTACTTATCTATGCACCCTTTACTCAAGAAGTGGCCAAGTGTGCTCCGGAAGAGTTTGTACGTTATATATTAGTGGAAAAACTCAACGTGCAGCAGGTAGTAGTGGGCTTCAATTATTCCTTTGGCTTTCGTGGTGCAGGGACTCCCGAATTACTTAACCATTTAGGTAATAAATATGCT
>DLUN01000088.1:2550-2705 GCA_003444615.1 Syntrophomonas sp. | reverse complement strand
CTGGACAGTTTTGAGACCATTAAAATTTGCGTAGCTTACCGCTATCAAGGAAAGCTCCTGCAGGAATTCCCGGAGAATCTGGCTATCCTGGACAAATGCGAGCCGGAATATATCGAGATGCCCGGCTGGCAGCAGGATCTGAGCAATGTTACCTC
>DLUN01000088.1:0-2305 GCA_003444615.1 Syntrophomonas sp. | reverse complement strand
GGGCGCATAACTCAGCGGGAGAGTGCTACCTTCACACGGTAGAAGTCACAGGTTCGAATCCTGTTGCGCCCACCATAGAAAGTTAAGAAATAGCGAGGGTTTTAAGCCCTCGCTTGTTTTATGGGCAAAAGCAAGATTGACAGTTGTCCATAAATTTGCCCGTGTCATTGCAATGTATTGTCAATGCAAGTCATCTTTCGTGTCATTGCGAGCGTAGCGAAGCAATCTCAAATGAGGATTACATAATATTGAAAATAGATCGCCACGTCGCTTCGCTCCTCGTGATGACAATTTAGAGATTCCTTGTGGTCTCACCTGATTTTACAACCCTAATTCACTTCGCAACTCCGTAGGCACCCTCCGCAGATTTTGGAAATATGAAACACAATAGGACGTAACTTCGCAAAATAATGCGCATAATATAAAGTATATTTTACACTGATACTGGTATAATATAAAAAGGAGTTTAATTATATGGGGTGATTCAATGGCCTTCTTAGAAAGAGAACAATTGCTGAATGTCCTTATTGGGTATAATCCCTGGTGGACAACCGGCCATGTTCCCAAAAACCTTAGTAAGCCTATACGACGCAGTGCCTTTTTCGATGTTTCTAAAATGCTGCTGCACAAAACGCTGCGAAGGATAGTTTTTCTTTCGGGAGCGAGGCGAGTCGGTAAAACCACTTTGGCATATCAGTGTATTGCTGATTTGTTGACTAAAGGCGTTTCCCAGAGAAATATTCTGTATGTGTCATTTGATCATCCATTGTTGAAGTTCTTTACTATGTCAGATGCTGTAACCCTGTTTATGGAAACGATAGCAGGGAATACGGAAGATGATATTTACCTTTTCTTTGACGAGATTCAATATGCGAAGGATTGGGATACCTGGCTCAAGACCCTTTATGACCAGAGCCCTAATTATAGAATCATGGTTACCGGCTCTGCCAGCCCCTTAGTTGAAGCCAAAGGAATTGAAAGCGGCGTGGGGCGCTGGATTACCATTAAAATTCCTACCCTGTCATTTTATGAATATCTGGATTTTGTCCAGGTCCAAAAGCCAGAGTTACCGGTGAAGTTTGACCCGGCAACCATACACGAATTAGGGGCGAAAGAAATGGCTGGATTGATGGTTAGCTTATCTGGGATTCAAAAGCATTTTCAGCGTTACCTTTTGGTTGGCGGCTTTCCGGAGTTGGTTTTATCGGATGATAGGATGTATGCCCAAAGGATTTTGCGCGAAGATGTGGCCGACAAGGTGTTAAAAAGGGATTTAACTGCACTTTTTGGAACTCGCAATGTAATGGATTTGGAAAAGATGTTCCTATACTTTTGCCTGCACAGCGGGGGAATCATTAATCAGGAAACCATATCTAAAGAATTAGGTATATCTAGGCCAACCGTAACTAATTACTTGACTATTCTGGAACAGGCCAACCTTATCTATGTCAGCCGTCCTGTAAATATCGAAGGAAAGAAGGTCTTGAGGGGTAAACCTAAAGTGTATGTTACCGACGTTGCTCTAAGAAATGCTGTACTTATGCTGGACGAAAAGGTTTTGGCGGATCCCAACGAGATGGGTACTATCATTGAGACGATAGCATACAAGCATATCACATCCTTCTATAGTAACATTTGGAGCCAAATTGGATACTACAGAGATGCGAAAAGCGGCAAGGAAGTAGATATCGTAGTGGAGCTTCCCCAGGGGAAAATCCTTATCGAAATAAAACACCGGGAAGACACTTCAATAGGACCTGCTGAAGCAGTTGTTAAACTGGCCGATCGGGATGATACCATCAGTGCGATAATGGTTACTAAACGGCCGGACGATTATGGTGTGGTCCCGCTTGAAACAACTAAACCCATAATTAAAATCCCAGCTTTTGCTTTCATGTATCTTTTGGGGAAAGTGGAAAGCCCCTCATAAATTATTTGACACTGCTGGAAGGCATATAAAAATACAGGAAAACTATAGAAGTTCGAACCCTGTTGCGCCCACCATAGAAAGTCAAGAAATAGCGGGGGTTTTAAGCCCTCGCTTTTTGTGTCCGTACAACCCCATTTTAAGAATTGCCAACCGGATTGCCAACAAAGTAGAGCAATTATCTATAATTAACGCTTGTATCCCACCTCCTGTATTAGTTCTTTATATTTTTCAACAAGCAAATCTAGTTTTGAAATGTCGGCTTGGAAGTCTATGCGTACAAATAGTCTTGCATCAGGTTGGATAACTATTTTAAGACCAGTATTTTCAATTTCGTCAAACGCGAATTCAGGTTTGGCGTTTTTTCTCAACTCTTCT
>DLUN01000144.1 GCA_003444615.1 Syntrophomonas sp. | reverse complement strand
GCAATACATTGCTGTAACGCGATATGACCAGGATCGCCATTAGAAGCACAATGAGAATCAAGCTGGTCGTCTTGACGGAACCAAACCCTTTTAAGCCCAACATGCTTCTCTCTCCCCTCTAGAGCCATTATACAATGCCTTTGTATACAGAGGGGGAAGCAAATGTTGGGGTTATTCCTTTAAGTATCCAGTTACGGCTATTCCTGCCAGGGCACCATCGCCAACGGCGGTGGCAACTTGGCGGGCCGTTTTGGCTCTGATGTCACCGGCGGCAAAGATCCCTTCTACTGAGGTTTGCATATTCTGGTCGGTGACTATATAGCCATCCTCGGTTTCCAGCAGATTTTCCAGAAAGTCTGCCGAAGCTACTAAGCCAATACTGACGAATAAACCTTCCGATTCGATTATTTCTTCCTGGCCGGTCTGAACATCCGCCAAGATTAATTTTTGCATCATGGCATTATTGCCTTCCACCCGCTTCACAATTTTGTTCAGCTTTAGTTCAATCTTGTCATTGTCCAGCATTTTATCTACAGCCGTCTGGTTAGCCCGGAACTGCTCCCGCCGGTGTATCAGGTAGACCCGTGAAGCTATATCTGATAGATATAGAGCTTCTTTTACGGCCGAGTCCCCTCCCCCTACTACAGCTACCGGTGCTCCCTGAAAAAAGGCTCCATCACAGGTGGCACAATAGGACACTCCTCTTCCCAGGTACTCCTTTTCACCTGGTACTTTTAATTCCCGGCGGCGGGCACCCATGGCAATAATAACAGAGCGAGCCAGGTATTCTCCCTGGTTAGTAATCACTTTTTTACCTTCTGGCAATACTTGCAGGTCGATTACCTCTTCCAATATCACTTGAGCTCCAAAACGCTCTGCCTGGCGCAGAAAGTGCTGCATTAGATCAGCACCATTGATGCCAAAGGGGAAACCGGGGTAATTGTCTATTTGATCGGTGAGGGCTGTGTTTCCCCCTATCACATTTGATTCGATTACCAAGGTGCTTAGTTTAGCGCGACCAGTATATATAGCCGCGGTTAATCCAGCAGGTCCAGCACCGATTATTATTACATCATACACCGCGATCTCTCCTTTTCTTACACGCCACATAAAAATAAAACCCTGACCCTTTGGGGCAGGGTTTGTAAAAGTCTAGCGCAAGTAGCCGAGTGGATTCTGGAATGACCCTCCGGATAGAACCTCAAAGTGGAGGTGAGGTCCGGTGCTGCGCCCAGTAGATCCTACCCCACCAATGGTTTGTCCCCTGGCCACCTGCTGGCCTTTGGATACACTTATACTGGAACAATGTGCATAGCGGGTGATTATACCGTTACCGTGGTTAATAATAATGAAATTGCCATATCCTCCCTGCCAGCCGGTGAAAGTGACCGTGCCACTGTCAGCGGCTCTAATGGCTGTGCCGCTACGGGCAGCAATATCTAATCCGGTATGGCCCCTCTGATAGTATTTGGTTATCTGCCCGTAAACCGGCCAATCAAGGGCTCCGCCGCCCCCACGAGAAGCAACGGTAACTGTATTCCCTTTGACTAGGATTCTGTCTACGGCTTCCTGGAGGATAGTTTCTTCCTTTACTTCTTGTTCATCTAACAATCCATTCACTTTGGTAGCTACATAGACAACTTTCTTTTTACCATTGCGGCCGTCCTGTTTAACACGGACTCCACTGGCATTCTTGTCTATTTCTGTCTTGGTTTCAAAAGGAATGGTCTCTACTTTTTCCCCTTCTACCTGAGCAACTACATTTATGTATGGCTGGCTCCTCACCAGAATCAATTCATCACCCGGCTGAAGGGCTTCCGATTCCAGCTGATTGGCTCGCATAATTTCGTCCACATACATGTCATGGCGACGGGCTATTAACCACAGATTATCTCCCTCTTTCACGGTATAAATCTGAGGTTTGTCAGTTCCTATGGAAATTAGTTGATAGGCTTCATCCAGGGACATTATTTGGCTGGCACCCACCGATTTTTCCTGTACAGTCACCTTTTCCGCAAAAGCAACTGAGATAAGCTTTTCTCCCTCATCTATTAAGGTGTTTTCCTCTTTTAGCTTATCCAGTAGTTCCTGAGCCTGGGCTTTGGTTTCTAAATAGGCCACAGGCTTACCGTCCACCACCAAGGCAGCGGCTACAGTATTAAAATCGAAGGTTTGTTGGATAGCAGTTTCTAAATCTTTACCAGAAAGAAGGTCTTCCCGACTGGCAAAGGTACGTTGGTAGTCTATAGTGCTGCTCAGCTCCAGTTTAGGTTGATTCATTTTTATTTGTTGCTTCTGGATGCTGAGTACAGCCTTCTCCACATCTTCTTTTTCTTTAACAATAAAAGCTTCTTTACCATCCACCAGAACAGAATATGCCGGGGTTCGTATTACCTGGGTCCAGATCAAAGATAGTACCACTATGGCGATGAGTCCAACTCCTAAGCGCATAGCCAGCTTCTTATTCTGCAATAAGTAATTCATCATGTGACCTCTCCACTATGTATAATGTATAAAGTTTTATTAGACCTGAAAAACATTCTATTTGTTCCAAGATTTCTCCTGCTTTTTTATGAAGATTTTTCTTTTTAAGAAAGTCGCTTCTTTAAATCCAGGTAAATGGCGGCTTCTACCCGGCGCCGGTGCATGGCACAGGCTACTTTATCCGGCTGACTGATACTACCGTTGGTAAAGTAATTATTAGCATGACATCCGCCTCCGCAGAAGTTGCGGGCCCAGCATTGCCGGCACTCTTCCTTCACCAGCAAAGTATTGCTGGTAAACTTATGGCGTATGCCCTGGTGTAATTCTTGATTTTCCAGTACATTTCCCATACAGTATTCGCCGTGACCTACAAACTGATGACAGGGATATATGTCCCCTTCTGGGGTGACAGCCAAATAGTGAGAACCCGCTCCACAGCCGGTCTGTCGTTTGGCCAGGCATGGGCCTTTTTGCAGGTCAAGGTCATAGTGGAAAAAATGAATCTGCCGGCCCTGCTGGTGATATTCCAGCAATAGCAAAGCCAGTTTACCATACTCATTTAAGACCTGGGGCAAATCTTCCTCGCCTATGGCAAAATCGCTGCCTGCACCCACGGCTGGTTCCAGTGACAGGCAATCTATGCCTTGCTCTATTATATGGCCTACATCGGCACAAAAATCCAAATTATTGCGGGTATAAGTGCCTCTGACATAATAGCTGACCGGTCCCTTTTCTATCATTCTATGAATTTTAGGAAGAATAGTCTGATAACTTCCCTGACCATCATTCAACACCCGGTAACGATCGTTGACTTCCTGGCGACCATCCAGGCTCAATATAACGCCGACATTCTCCTTAACCAGGTAATCCATTATATCCTCCTCCAACAAGAGGCAGTTGGTGGTTAAGGTAAAATTAAATACTTTATCAGTGCGTGCTTCCAATTCGCGGCCATAAGCTA
>DLUN01000032.1:1912-2958 GCA_003444615.1 Syntrophomonas sp. | reverse complement strand
TTGAATGATTCAATATCCGTAAAGCAGCGAAATCCTGCTTTGCTGGCCAGAGCTATTACCTCAGGTGTTTCGCCTAATAACACTGCGACTGGTTGTGTTAGTCCTGGTTGCAATCCCGATGGCCATGCCAGGTCAAATATGGCTTCCTGTTCACCAGTTTCCTCATTAACATACTCATATGCCAATTCTCCCGCTGCAAGTGAACGTACCACAACCCAGTCGTTGAGTTCTAATAAGAGAGCTTCTTCTGATTCATCTGCTATTCCTACGTTTATAGAAGTAATGCTGACTTTCTTAGGCTGTTCGAATTCTTCCAGCCAGCTAGTATCTCCATGCAGTAAATTCTCTAGGACCTTATTCGTTGCTTCCGCCAACAACTCTCTTCTAGCGGCTAAAAAGTCCAGGTAGTTCTTTATCTTCCACAATTCTTTATCCATAGGTATCCATTGCGATGCTAAGGCGCCAGGATGTTTGGCCTCAATTTCCGGGAAATATTCTTCCGGCAGGCGATCACTTATATTTAAGTTTGTTTCCTTGGTCAGGAAGCAAAAATTTGCCAGTGCATTAACTTCAGATTTCGAATACCTAGCCTTATATAATTGAGCTTTAGGGAATATGTGATGAATCTCCAGCTTATTCATTTTCCCCAACAGGCCATGTTTCAGGGGTATTCCCAACCCCCAATCTTTGGCTTCCCCAATTCTGGTTAACATATAAAGAACCGGATAAAATCTGGCCCCTAAACTCCATCCTGAAAAATGCGCCGGTTCAACTTTCAGCGTTCCATGCCAGAGGCGCATTTGTTCAATTAAATTATCTAAGACATTTCCCCCGTCCTCTAAAACAGCTAGATCCTGGTCAATAACCGATTCCGTTGAACCAGAAAACCTGCCCCACATACCCGCCTGTAGGTACCAAAATAGAAGCTTATCCCTCTCCTCCGCGCTGAGCTGTCCATTCTTTTTATCAATGTAACGAACCATGACAGGGATTGCATATCTTCCAAACAATACCCGATCGTGATCTAATCCTAAATTACCACTGAT
>DLUN01000032.1:431-1653 GCA_003444615.1 Syntrophomonas sp. | reverse complement strand
TACGAGCCTCAGGCCAATCAGCACATATTTTTGCCAGAGCCAAATCACCTTTGGATAGTTTTGTTCCCCCACTATTTACACGATTAAAAATGTCAACTACTACATCTAAGGTCTTATCCGCTCCGGTAACCTGTTCAACATGCAGATCAATATCCGTGATAGATAATAAATGGCTCAATCTTTGTAGATATTCGCCTAATTTAGTTGCACACTCGGGTCGCTGACTAAGCTCCTGAGCAAATTCAGCCATGGCTTGCGAACCCTCTTTCATCAACTTACTAACATCTATCCATAATGGATCCTGCTGCATTTTCATAGGTTGATAAAAATTAAAAGTTTCGGTTTCTAAATTAAAGAATAATCCGGTAAAAGCTTGTTTATTGCCATCGAAAAACTTAGGCGGTTTACCCCTTACAACTCCATAAAGCGAAGTTATCCTCTGCTGCCCATCTAAAATCAATTGCACAACACCAGGTGACAAACTTCCGTCTCCTCTATACTGAGCGGAATTGGATTCTGTTACCCATACCAGTAGTCCACCCACAGGGTGACGCTTGTATAGTGACTCAAATAGTCCCCGAACTTGCTCCCGATTCCAGACATATCCCCTTTGAAACTCCGGCAAAGCCATATGTCCACTGTCTATGTGATCAAGAATGGTGGCAATTTTCATATGTAAATGTAACTCCCCTTTCTCAATTCTCTTATGCTTGCAAGACAGTCTAATGCAAACTGCTATAATCAGCTCGCAAAAACACCTTGAAATCGGATAACTTAATATTGTATTTCTGCAACAGTTTGATTATCAAATCCCGTATAGAATTGGCACTCAGATTAGTTTCTACAAAGATCCCACTATCCTTTATTCTATGTGGTTTTCGATTATCTAGCGGATTGGTGGTAAAGATTTTTTTCTTACGCCCCCGCATTTCTGAATCGTATTGAAAACTTACAAACCTTTCATGATCCAGGTCAAAAAGAAATTCACATGTTTTAATCAACATTTCGTGCCAAGTCTTTACTTCGAAACGTTGGTTCATTAACTCAAAGGCTGCAGGTCTGGTATGTGTAAAGCTTTCCTGAAGGGTATGCACTAATTCTGGATCAACCTCATAAGCCTTATAATCTGGAAGTCGTAGTTTTTTATCCTTTTCTGTACCCACTCTAAATTGTTCACCCAGTTCCAGAGCAGCCTGTATTTCTTGCAACCGTTGCATATATA
>DLUN01000032.1:0-171 GCA_003444615.1 Syntrophomonas sp. | reverse complement strand
CAGTAATCACCCCAAATAAACCTCTTCATTATGCCAGCGCAAATATTCCCTAGCTGGCCTATCCTGCACTGATTGGGGTATTTCTAAAATTTGCTTTCCTCTTAAAGCATAATAGTCGCGGCCATTGCCGTAGTCCTCTTTAATCCGCCTGCTTACTTCAACATGGTAGTC
>DLUN01000230.1:3796-4678 GCA_003444615.1 Syntrophomonas sp. | reverse complement strand
GGTACGTTTAACGTGACTCCTCCCAGGGTGTCTACAATCTTTTCGAAACCGTTGAAATCCATTTCCACCCAGTAGTCTATTTTAGTGTTCATCAGATCTTCTACCACAGACACGGCTAAGTCGGGTCCACCCAGTACATTGGCGGCACAGATTTTTTCCGTAGCCCCTTTAATAGTTACCTTGGTGTCACGGGGTATGGAAATTACTGCAGCTTTATTAAGGTCAGGGTCTATGGAAACCAAGATCATGGTATCGGAGCGGGATGCGTCTTCACCTGGACGGGCATCAACACCCAACAACAGGATGTTGGTTCGTTCCCCATCCTGTCGTTCTAATATCTCTTCTTCGGTTTCTTCCGGTGGTTCCACATCGCTGCTGTCCGCCCGGCTAACGATTAACCCGGTCAGACCACAGCCTATCCCGAAACAGAGCCCAAAAATCAATCCGGCCCCAATCATCATGGTTAAGAATTGTTTCGTTTTATTCATTATGATCACCTATTAAGTCGATTAAGGATAAATTGGACGCTGATTCATTAACACACTAATCAATACGATGGAGCTAATTAATTCTTACAATAACATTTCACATTTCTACATGGCGGGGTGGTTTGGTTGCCTGAGTGCCCAATTGGGGAGGTTGACCGGTAAACATACCGATGCGGTCAGCCCCAATAACTATGGCCAGTAAGAGCAGGGCCAGGAGGAGGCTGGCTTTGGGACTGGTTATAAAAGACAGAGTTACTGCCACTCCCCCAAAGAAAGCACTGATTCCATATATGATCAGGACACTGCGGCGATGGCTCATTCCCAAGGCCATTAGACGGTGATGCAAGTGGTCTTTATCGGGCATAAAAATGGGCGCCCGCTTGTAAATCCGGCG
>DLUN01000230.1:3129-3481 GCA_003444615.1 Syntrophomonas sp. | reverse complement strand
CCGGCCAGGCCATCCAGGCCATCAATTAGATTTATGGCATTGGTAACCCCGACTATCCATAGAAAAGTCAAGGGCAGGCTCAAATAGCCCAGAGCCAGCAATCCGTCAAAAGGGTTGGTGACAAAGTGTACTATTACGCCAAAATACATGGCTACCGCTGCGGCCAGGCATTGCCCTAATAGTTTAACCCAGGGAGAAAGCTGGTACATGTCATCCAGCATCCCCACCAGGAAAACAATTAATCCTCCCGCCAGGATTCCATAAAAGGCTGCATTGCCCCAGGAACTGATGAGGGTGACGATCATAAAGGCCAAAAAAATAGCCAGTCCTCCCAGACGGGGCATGGTCTGGT
>DLUN01000230.1:1094-2908 GCA_003444615.1 Syntrophomonas sp. | reverse complement strand
GTGAACTTTGCGTTGATCAGGTTTATCTATAGCACCTAGTTTGTAGGCTGCTTTAATTGCCAAAGGTGTAGAAAAATAGGCCACGACAAAAGCCGACAGCACTATTATGATATACATTAATGTAGACATGGACCGACAAACCCTCCTTGTCCATAACTACGCTCATTCTAACACCGGGACAGCAAGCTTGTCTATATACCAATATTTAGGGTTGATGAATGAGAATGCAAGAGGGGACGGTTCTTTCTGTCATGTCGCGCTAATTAATTGGCTATTAATCAACCTTGGCAGACATGACAGAAAGAACCGTCCCCTCTTGCATTTTATATCTATATAAGCCAGGCAGGAACCACCCAATTATTTTTGTCCATGGGAAGCAGCTGTGAGCTTAAGCATATGACACTGCCTGTTCCAACTTTTGGGCCTGTCTTTTCCAGTACCCGAAAATGCTTTACGGCCTCTCGGGAAGGGTTACTGGTTTTTTTGATTTCAATGGGATACAGAATATCATTTTCATGAATAATCAGGTCAATTTCCTTTTGATCTTTGTCCCGGTAAAAATAAAGGGGCGGCCTTTTTCCCTGATTTAAGTAGCTTTTTATGACTTCTCCTGCCACCCAGGTTTCGAAAAAAGCTCCGGACATTGCTCCAGCTTCCAAAGTTTCCGGAGTAGTCCATCTAGTTAAATAAGCACACAAGCCCGTATCAAGGAAGTACATTTTGGGTGTTTTGATAATCCTTTTTAGGGCATTGTTATAGTATGGCTGGATTAGAGCCACCATTCCCGAAGACACTAGAATAGATAACCACTGCTTGGCAGTCGGAGAACTTATCCCGGTATCCTTGGCTAGATCAGCATAATTGACTAGTTGACTGGTACGAGCTGCCACTGACGATAAAAAGCGTAAAAAGGTCAGCTCATCGCCTACCTGGGTAAGGTCCCTTATGTCTCTTTGCAGATAGGTCTGGACATATGAAGAATGGAAAATCTCTACATTAATATGGTCTTGGCTATATAATGCCGGCATGCTGCCGGTATGAATTCTTTTGAAGACTTCCTGCAAACTTTGGGGTGTCCTAGACTTTAGTTTGTTCATTAGCTGATCCGGATTGGTGGTAAAGGGGGTGGAGCTGGTTTTTTGAATCTCACTGTTGGAAAGTCCTAAAAGCTGAACTATACCTACCCTTCCTGCCAAAGATTCACTGGCATTTTTCATTAGATGAAAGGTCTGTGAACCGGTCAGCCAGATAGCCCCTTTTTCAGAGTTCCTGTCGACATACATTTTGATAAACGGTAATAACTGGGGAGCATATTGAATTTCATCAATAATAACGGGGGGCTTAAATCTCTGCAGAAACAACTCCGGATCGCTGACCGCCAAATCGCGAACCATAGGGTCATCAAGGGTTACATAGTTCCTTCGGTTATCGGCTAGTTTCTGCAGCATAGTTGTTTTACCCACCTGGCGAGGCCCAGTAACTAATACCACAGGAAAGCTGTTTTGCATTTCCAGTATGGTTTTTTCTAAAGCCCTCTTTATATACATGCTTATCTTTCCGTCCAAATTAAATTTTTATTTTAATTTAGCCGGTTTCCTAAAATTTGTCAAGCTGGTTTTGCAACAATGCAAGAGGGGACGGTTCTTTCTGTCATGTCGCACTAACTAATTGGATATTAATCAACCTTGACAGACATGACAGAAAGAACCGTCCCCTCTTGCATTTTACAGTTCGGGCTGGATCCATTGCTCCCAGATTTTTTCTAGTATCCAGATGCCCAGCAGTACGGCCAGGCCGATGGCTACGCCCACTAA
>DLUN01000230.1:615-903 GCA_003444615.1 Syntrophomonas sp. | reverse complement strand
TCACTCCGCCGGTATGGCCGCTGCGGCCAATATAATAATACAGGGCTACTAATGCTACGAATATCAGACCCAAGGCCAGATAGCTGGGACTGCGGCGCAGCCAGCCAGCGGTGTATTTGACCACTCCTTCTTCCCCGCTGAAAACCACCAGGTAATTTATTACAAACAGGAGCAGGGGCAGCAGGAAGGCCAGCTTAACTCCCCTGAAAAGCTCTACATTCATGATATAGCGAATATCAGCCAGACTGCTGACAATAGTGTAGCCTCCCAATAGGTTTATACCCAACA
>DLUN01000230.1:0-311 GCA_003444615.1 Syntrophomonas sp. | reverse complement strand
TATAGCCAGGGAGGTTAATACCTGGCGCACGGTGCTGTGTTCCTGGCGGTAATCCCGCAGGTAGATGATCCATATCAAGCTGGCCAGGGAGGGATACAGTATAGCGGCGGCCAGGGCATACACTTGGGCTAAGGCACCTCCGGCCACCAGGCCTACAAAAGCCGCCAGAACCGCTCCTGCTCCCAACAGGATATACCTGAGGCCAGGGGGCATTTTCAGCAGGTACAGCAGATAGAGGTAGGCACCTATCCACAGGCTGAGGGCAATCATGAGCCAGTGGAAAGTTCCCGGCATCTGGCTGGATAAAGGAG
>DLUN01000245.1:13544-13849 GCA_003444615.1 Syntrophomonas sp. | reverse complement strand
GAGGATCTTCATAATGAACTGACAGGCTCTCATGTTGAGGCGATTGTTTTATAAGTGACAATTCAGTCCCTCCTAGGCTGCTTTGTATCATTTTTCACGCCTGCCAATATTTTTATGCTGTATTTCCAATTAAAAGCGAATACTTATTACCATATGCCAGATTAGGAGAAGCCAATGAAGCATCTGAAAGTCCGGCTTATGTTGGTTATGGGCTATCTGGGAGCCGTGATAGGAGCAGGCTTTGCCTCAGGACAGGAAATAATGCAGTTCTTTGTAAACTATGGAAGTTGCGGCTTAACCGGGGC
>DLUN01000245.1:0-13243 GCA_003444615.1 Syntrophomonas sp. | reverse complement strand
GTTTGTGGACGGAAGCCAGGCGGAAGTCTACACGGTTTACTTGAGCGGTAACGCCCAGCAATTATGGGTCTTATCCGCTATATTGTACGTGGCTTATAATTTTGCTTTAGCCATGGTGGTATTAACTGAGTACCAAAGTGTGAGTCGGCGCCGTGACGGTATAATTGGCGCGGCCTGGGGAGGATTTTTGCTGGGGCTGCTGGTAGTATTGAATTATTTAGCTTTGTCCCGGTTCTTGCCTATAATTACCCATTACCAGGTTCCTATGCTGTATGTAGCTGGTCAGATTTCTATTTACACTAAATATGTTTATACGGTGGTACTGTGGTTAGGAATTTTAACTACTGCTATTGCTAACACCTATGGATTTACCCAGCGCATCGCCGAGTTCTCTGGGTTTAGCTATAGTTGGTGTCTTATCATGTGCAGTACCCTGGCCCTGCCTCTTTCCATGCAGGATTTTTCTCTTTTAGTGGGTAGAATATATCCCATATTCGGTATGTTAGGACTGATAATAGTAATAGTTATTATAGGGCAGGCTGGAAAAGACATCCTGCAGCGAATGTATTATAATATATGCCAGCTATACTGGGGGCTAAGGAGGTAAAATGGTGAACAGCCTAAAAAACATTCCGTCCGTTGACGAACTGCTATCAGACCATCGTGTACAGGATCACTTACAAAAATACCAGCGCACTTTTGTGGTGCAGCTGTTGCGGGAAGCAATAGATGCTGCCCGGACCAGACTGAGACTTAGCGACAGTGAAGTGGATCGCAGCCAGATAAGCGCATGGATTTGCCAGGATTTACAGCAACGGATAGAAACTCTCACTCAGGGTACATTGAAACGGGTTATTAATGGTACCGGAGTAGTGCTGCATACCAACCTGGGACGAGCCCCCTTGTCTAAGACGGCCTTAAATTATTTGCATGAGATGGGAACCTTTTATAACAACCTGGAATTGGATCTGGAAAAAGGCGAACGCGGCTCCCGCTATGTGCATGTGGAAGAATTGCTGTGCCGTCTCACTAAGGCGGAAGCGGCTCTGGTAGTAAATAACAATGCTGCCGCCGTATTACTGGGACTGAATACCCTAGCCCAGGGTAAGGAAGTAATAGTATCCCGTGGGCAGCTGGTGGAGATCGGAGGGGCTTTCCGCATTCCTGAAGTCATGAAGTTAAGCGGAGCACTGCTTAAAGAAGTAGGTACTACTAATAAAACCTATTTACGCGACTATGCTGAAGCTATCGGAGAAGACACTGGGTTACTTTTTGCTGCCCATACCTCTAATTACAAGATAGAGGGTTTTACTGCCGAAGTGGCCTTATCTGATCTGGTTAAGTTAGGACGAGATGCTAACCTGCCGGTAATGAAGGATTTGGGCAGCGGTATTCTATTCATTCCCCCCAGCTGTGGATTAGGTGATGAACCCACCGTTCAGCAGTGCGTAGAAGCTGGTGCGGACGTGATAACCTTTAGTGGAGATAAGTTATTGGGAGGGCCCCAGGCGGGCATTATTGTAGGCCGGAAAGAATATATAGAAGCCATGAAAAAGAATCAACTAACCCGGGCCTTAAGGGTTGATAAATTGACCATTGCTGCTTTGGAAGCCACCTTGATAGAATACCTGGCCGGCTTTCCGGAGAAAAACCTGCCGGTGATACATATGCTAAGCCTGAGCAGCGATGAACTGCGGCAGCGCGCTGAACGGCTGGTGGAAATCTTAAACGCGGCCATCGGCAAGCAGGCCCTTTTGCAAAGCATCAGCATGGTGGAAGTAGAGGATATGGTAGGGGGAGGGGCTTATCCTACCTATCGCCTGCCTGGTTATGGAGTGGAAATAAAATTCCAGGATTTGAAGCTGGAAACAGTAGCGGCCTGCCTGCGGCGGCAGGATCCAGCCGTATTAACTAGGAGACAGGAAGACCGTATGCTGATCAGTGTACGCACTCTTTTAGAAGGAGACGCAGCCATACTGGCCAAAAAAATATACCAGGTACTGCATGATCTGGAGGCAAAAGCACAGAAAGGGGTACAGCATTGAAAAGGCTAGTTATTGGTACAGCCGGGCATATAGATCACGGCAAAACAACTCTGGTTAAGGCTATAACCGGAATAGAAACCGATCGGCTCAAGGAAGAGAAACAGCGGGGGATATCTATAGAGTTGGGGTTTGCGCCCTTCACCCTTCCTAGTGGACAAAAGGCTGCCATCGTAGACATGCCTGGGCACGAAAGGTTTATCCGCCACATGGTGGCAGGTGCTTTTGGTATAGACATGGTGTTATTGACCATCGCTGCTGATGAAGGAATTATGCCCCAAACCCGTGAACACATGGACATCATTGAACTGCTCAATGTGCGTAAGGGGATCGTAGTAATCACCAAAACTGATCTGGTGGATGAAGAATGGCTGATGCTCATGGAAGATGAGATCCGCCAGTATATTGACAAATCTATTCTCAAAGGGGCGCCGCTTATACCCGTTTCGGCTGTAAGCGGACAGGGTCTTGATGAACTTATGGCAGCTATCGAAGCCATGGCGGCGGAAGTTCAGGAAAAACCGGTTTTCGGTTATGCCCGTCTGCCTATTGATCGTGTCTTTACTATGCCCGGTTTTGGAACTGTGGTGACAGGTACCTTATGGTCAGGTCAGATTCAGCAAGGGGATACCTTGGAATTGATGCCGGTCCAACGTCCGGTAAGAGTGAGAACCCTGCAGGTGCACAATGAAAAAGTAGCCACTGCCTATGCCGGTCAGCGGGTAGCCGTTAATCTGCAAGGTATTGACGTGGCGGAAATACGGAGGGGATATTTACTGGCCAGCCCGGGATATCTAACTCCCTCATATAGGGTTGATGTGCGCTTAAGACTGCTGCCCTCCTCACCCCGTAACCTGAAGAATTGGAACCGGGTTCGTTTTCACCTGGGAACCGACGAAGCCTTGGGGCGAATTGTACTGCTGGATCGTGACGAACAGCAGCCTGGTGAGGAGGCTTATGCCCAGATTGTTTTGGAAAAACCTATTGTAGCCTATAAAGGGGACCCCTTTGTCATTCGCTACTATTCACCGGTTACCACTATAGGTGGGGGAACCATAATTGATGCTAATGCACCTAAACAGAAACGTTTTAAGGAAGAAGTTCTGGAGCAGTTAGCCACCAAAGAAGAAGGCAGTCTCTATGAACTCTTATTGCAGGAAATGCATTCCCAACCGGAACACCCCTTGACTTTGGCTGAGTTAACCAAAAAGATCGGGGCCAAGGAAGAGGATATCAAAAACGAAATAATTCAGCTTTTAGACGATGAACAGATTTATGACTTAAAAAACGGTGAATATATAAGCCAGTACGGCTTGGATATGATTAGCGGCAAGATGGAAAAGACCCTGGCAGACTATCAACAGAGTTATCCACTCAGGCCAGGTTATCCAAAGGAGGATATGCGCAGCCGCCATTTTCCAGCTATTAATGGTAAAACCTTTAATGCTATATTAAAGAGGCTAGAAACTAACGGGAAAATTAACAGCAGCAGCAATTTATTAGCCTTGCCCGGATTCAAGCCCAAGCCCAGCCAAGATGATGAGCGGATTCTAGAGCAAATGATGGCCATTCTGAAGCAGCGTCTATTTAATCCTCCCTCACCGGAGGAACTGCGCCAGGAGCTAGGTTTAGAGGAAGCATATTTTCAGGAACTGCTGGCCTATCTGCTCCATGAACAGCAAGTGGTCAAAGTCAGTCAGGATGTTTATTTTTCCACACAGGCTATTGAAGAAGGGAAAGCCAGGCTGGACAAGTATTTTTGCGAGGACAAAGAGTTGAGCTTAGCCACTGCCAGAGACTTGTTCGATACCTCTCGCAAGTACGCCCTGCCTCTGGTAGAATATTATGATAGGATTCGCTTTACACGCCGAGTAGGGGATATGCGCGTTAAACTGTAGCAGCAGCTAAGGAGAGAGAGGAAAGTAAAGTGGCTAGAGTTGGGATTCCGCATGCCTTGGCATATTTTCTGTATCATCCTTTCTGGAAAACTTTTTTCGAAAGCCTTGGTCATGAAGTAATAACATCCACGCCTACCACCCGGTCCATATTGGATAGGGGCGTAGAAGAAACCGTAAATGATGCTTGTATCCCGATAAAAATTTATCATGGTCATGTGGCTGAGCTAATAGGTGAGACGGACTTCATTTTTTGTCCGCGATTGGTCAGCGTGCGCCGGCATGGTGATTTTGGCTCGGAAACCTTTTGTCCCAAGTTTCTGGGTTTACCGGATTTAATAAGACTAACCTTTGACCAAGCCCCTCCTATTATAGATACCCGTATAGATCTTAAACAGGGCAAAGACCAATTGGAGTCCATTTGCCGGGAAGTAGGGGAGCAGTTGGGCAATGATGCCCAACAGAGCAAAGCAGCCTGTGAAAAGGCCCAGCGGGTTCATAAAAGATTTCTGGCTTTGTTGGAAAAAGGCATGTTGCCTGCCCGGGCTATGGAAATACTGTTTTCCCCGGAAAAAACAGTATCTCCTCCCGACCAAAAAGGTGAATTTAACATAGCTGTAGTGGGCTATCCTTATGCCATATATGATCCCTATATAAACGTGGGATTATTAAACATGCTTAATAAAGAACAAATAAAAGTATACACCCAGGATATGCTTAGTGATAAAATCTTAAATCGAGAAGCCCGTGAACTGCCTAAGAGTATGTTCTGGTATTTTTCCAACCGAGCCGTTTATGGGGCACTTCATTTTATGAAAAAGGACTATATCGATGGAATTATTCATGTAACGGCTTTTGCGTGTGGGCCTGATTCCATGGTGGACCGGTTGTTGGAAATAGAAGCCCGGCGCAGGGGAAAGCCCTATCTGTCTATATCTATTGATGAGCATACCGCTGAAAGTGGCGTGCGTACGCGAGTAGAAGCATTTGTAGATATGCTCCGTTATCGGAGGGATAAGTATGAAAATTAGTTTTCCTCGCATGGGATATTCGTATATAGCCTTAAAATGGTTGGTTGAGAACATAGGACATGAGTGTATAGTACCCCCGGAACCTAGTAAACGCACTCTGGACCTGGGAGTACGCTATTCTCCTGAATTTGCCTGTATTCCTTTTAAGATTCTTATGGGAACCTATCTGGAAGTGGCGGAAATGGGAGCGGAAGTAATCCTGACCTCAGGAGGCAGAGGGCCTTGCCGGGCGGGGTATTATTGGGTTATGCACAACTACATTCTCGAGGAGATCGGGATAGACGCTAGAGTAATTGCCTTTGAGCCGCCCTTGGATGATCTGAAAGGCTTTTTCAAAACACTGCGCTGGATTCGCAAAACCGGTGGAATATCAGTAAAAGAAATGCTGGGAGTTCTTAAAGTCACCTGGGAGAAACTCAAGGCTATAGATGATGTGGAGATGCGCTCCCATGAAATACGGCCTCTGGAGATACACCGGGGTGATACTACCCGGACTTTATGGAAGGGCCTGGAGATGCTGGATCAGGCTAACACCCTGGAGGAAATAGAGGAAGCCCGTAGGGAAGGCCTGAAACTGCTGGAAAGCATTCCCCGGGACGATAGCCGCGATCCTTTGAAAATTGGAATCATCGGAGAAATCTATGTTGTTTTAGAACCAGCTGCCAATCACTATATTCAAATAATGCTGGGGGAGATGGGAGTACAAACGGACCGCTCTATCTACTTGAGTGCCTATACCCGTAACAATACCATTGTAAACCTGGAGGGTGATATTTTTTCCATGGCCCGTCCCTATTTGAATGAAGCGCCCATAGGGGGCCACGGAGTCAATAGTATCGGAGAAACCGTTTTGTACGCCCAGCACGGGTTTGATGGGGTAGTTCAACTAGCACCCTTTGCCTGTATTCCTGAAATAGTAGCTAAAGGAATATTGCCCAGCGTTAGCCGCGATTATGGAATTCCGGTACTGACCCTTTTCATAGATGAACAAACTGGCAAGGCTGGAGTGCAAACCCGTTTGGAGGCGTTTGTTGATTTACTGCAGAGACGCCGGGAACAAAAAGCTAAAATGGAGAGGTTAGTTATATGAAAGGATTTTTAGGGGTTGACGTTGGGTCAGTAAGTACTAACATAGTAGTATTGGATGAATCAGGTCAGTTATTGGCTGAAAGTTACTTACGCACCAGTGGCCGCCCTATTGAAGTTGTACAAGAGGGGATATATGATATAGGCCAAGAACTAGCCGGCGAAGTGGAGATAGCAGCAGCAGGCACCACTGGCAGTGCTAGGTATTTAACCAGTATGATTGTGGGTGCTGACGTTGTCAAAAACGAGATCACTTGCCATGCGGTGGCTGCGTCAAAGGTAGTTCCGGGAGTGAGGACTATCATTGAAATAGGCGGACAGGATTCCAAGATTATTATCCTTCGCCATGGAGTGGTAACGGATTTTGCCATGAATACGGTTTGTGCTGCTGGTACCGGTTCTTTCCTGGATCAGCAAGCCAGTCGCCTGTTGATTCCCATTGAAGAATTCGGCAATTATGCCTTAAAATCAAAAAATCCTGTTCGTATAGCAGGACGATGTGCAGTTTTTGCCGAATCAGACATGATACATAAACAGCAATTGGGTTATAACACTGAAGATATTATTGCGGGTTTATGTGAAGCACTGGTACGCAACTATATGAATAATGTGGGTAAAGGCAAGGAGATACTGGAACCCATTATATTTCAAGGGGGAGTAGCTGCCAATGCCGGCTTGGTACAGGCTTTTAACAGTTACCTAAATACCGAAGTTATCGTTCCGCCTCATTATGGCGTTATGGGAGCAATAGGGGCTGCCTTGCTAGCCCAAGAGGCCTACGCTAAAAAAGGCAGGACTAATTTCAAGGGATTCAGCTTAAGAGACATTGAATTTGTCACCACTAGTTTTGAATGCAAAGGATGTTCCAATGCCTGTGAAGTGGTACAGTTCTTCCAGAACGGTGAACTAATTGCCCGCTGGGGTGATCGGTGTGGCAAATGGGAACTGCAAACAGCTTAATAAGTGGTTTTTCACAACCTTTCGGGGGAGTGAGGGCAATAAACTGATGAGGAGGAAGATTGGATGAGGATACGTAGGAAGGTATCGATGTTGGTACTGATGCTGTTCATGCTGAGCATTGTGGCCGGTTGTTCCCAAGGAGGAGACAACGGTGCTGCTCAGCAGGAGGGAGACACCATTAAAGTCGGTATTAATACCGAACTGTCGGGGCCAGTGGCCAGTTATGGGAGCAATGCCGCTAATGGAGCTTTGCTGGCGATTGAAGAAATCAATGCTGCCGGCGGTGTTTTGGGTAAACAGCTTGACCCCCTATCTCGGGACTGCAAATCAATTCCCGATGAAGCCATGAGCGTTAGTGCTGCTCTGGTAGGAGAGAAGATAGTGGCTCAGATTGGGCCCTTGACCAGCGGTAATGTTGCCGGCAGTACCCCGGTAATGATGGAAAACCAGATTCCGCTGCTAGCCCCTGCAGCAACTGCTGTCAATGTAACCGTTGATGAGAAAACCAATAAAGTAAGAGATTTTATCTTCCGGGTATGCTACCGGGATTCTGACCAGGGTCAGCGCATGGCTAATTTTGCTCTGGAAGATTTAAATGTAAAGAACGCCGCTATTTATGGCAGCACTTCTGATGATTATGCCACTGGACTTGCTAAATATTTCAAAGAGGAATTCACCTCCAAAGGTGGTACTATTGTAGCTGAAGAAGGTTTTGTGAACGGGGATAAAGATTTCCGCGCTACCCTGACCAAGATTAAAAGTGCTGACCCCGAGTTTATTTATGTGCCGGGCTATTACACCGAAGTAGCGGTACTGATTAAGCAAGCTCGGGAAATGGGTATTACCTGCCCCATTGGCGGTGGCGATGGCTGGGATTCCCCTGACATGGTAAGTGTTGCGGGAGCGGAAGCCTTAAATAATACTTACTTCACCAACCATTATTCGGTAGAAGACCCCGATCCGGCCATCCAAAGCTTTGTAGAAGCTTATAAGGCCAAATACAACAAATTACCGGACTCCTTTGCTGCCCTGGGCTATGATGCTGCTAGACTGTTAGCTGATGCCATTGAACGGGCTGGCGAAGCTGATCCTGTCAAGGTTAAAGAAGCTTTGGAAGCAACCAAGGACTTCCCTGGAATTACCGGTACGATGAGCATTGATGAGAATCACAATCCTGTTAAGAACATTGTTGTCATCGAATACAAAGATGGAAATTTGATTTCAAGATAGGTGTTGCAAGTTCTGGAAGGGAGGGTCAACACGCCCTCTCTTTCAGTTGTGACAAAAGGATGTGGCTTTATTGCAAGAGTTTTTGCAGCAAATGGTTAATGGATTATCTCTGGGAGCCATCTATGCGCTGATAGCACTGGGATACACTATGGTTTATGGCATAATTATGCTGATTAACTTTGCCCACGGCGATATCTTGATGGTAGGTGCCTATATAGGCTTCTTTTCCGTAGTAGTCCTGGGGACAAACATTTTTGTAGCTATGGCCATAGCCATGATAGCCTGTGCTGTACTAGGGGTGGTGATTGAAAAAGTGGCCTATAGGCCGCTGCGTAACTCCACGCGCATTGCGGCACTGATAACGGCGATAGGGGTATCCTTCTTTTTAGAGTACACCACCATTTTCTTTTTAACCCCTAACCAGAGAGTCTACCCTGCAGAGGCTTTTCCTGTAACCAATTACGATGTCATGGGGATAACCTTATCAAGTAAGGACATCTTTGTTTTCATATCGGCGGTGGTCTTAATGGTGATTCTACAGTACATTATAAAACGCACCAAAACAGGTAAGGCCATGCGTGCCGTTTCTTTGGACAAAGAAGCCGCCATGTTGATGGGGATAAGTGTAGACAAGACCATATCCATTACCTTTGCAATCGGCTCTGCCTTGGCAGCCGCAGCGGGTGTAATGATTGGCGTCTACTACAATTCCATAAACCCACTTATGGGTATTATTCCAGGATTAAAGGCCTTCGTGGCAGCTGTTCTCGGTGGCATAGGGATAATTCCCGGTGCTATGGTGGGCGGCTTCCTCATGGGAATTCTGGAAACTTTGGTGAGTGGTTACGGTAGCAGCCTCTATCGGGACGCAGTGGCATTTGGCGTTCTCATAATTATTCTGCTGATTAAGCCAACCGGATTGTTTGGAAAGAACACCGGTGAAAAAGTGTAGGTGACAGTCGATGCAAAAAACACAACATTTTAAGCCGGTTCAATTTATCATTGAGGTTGGCATTCTGGTGGTAATTTTTACACTGGTGCAGTACTTAATAAGTGCCGGTCTCTTGAATCAATACTATCAGATAAACCTGGCTTCAATATGTATCAATATCATTCTGGCGGTTAGCCTTAATCTGATTAACGGTTTTACCGGACAGCTCTCTCTAGGACACGCCGGGTTTATGGCTGTGGGCGCCTATGCCTCGGTGATAATGACTACCTATATGGAACTGCCGTTTATAGTCGGCATTATAGCCGCTTGTTTGGCAGCAGCTTTGGCAGGATTCATAATTGGAGTACCTACCTTAAGGCTGCGCGGGGACTATTTGGCCATTGCTACTTTAGGTTTTGGAGAAATCATACGCGTGGTTTTGCAAAACATCGATTATGTAAACGGACCGGCTGGAATTATGGGTATATCTAAACTGAGTACCTGGCCTTGGTTGTTTGGGTCGGTAGTGATCACCATACTGGTGATTGTAAACCTGGTTAATTCCAGTTATGGACGGGCCATAATCTCCGTACGTGAAGATGAAGTAGCGGCTGAGCTGATGGGTGTGAACACCACTAAATATAAAGTGCTGGCTTTCGTTGTAGGAGCCATGTTTGCAGGTCTGGCAGGAGCCTTATACGCTCATTACTTCTATATAATCAAACCGGAGACTTTCAACTTTATGAAATCCTTTGACATACTGGTCATGGTAGTCTTAGGGGGATTAGGCAGCACTACCGGAGCGATTATCGCTGCTATATTTATCACCGTTTTAACCGCCGCCTTGCAATCCTTTCCGGCTATACGCATGATCTTGTATGCAGTAATATTGGTAACGGTTATGATCTACCGGCCTCAGGGCTTGATGGGCAACCGTGAATTAGGACGGAGAACCTTTGGGAGATTGTGGGGTGATAAAAAATGAGCGTGATGATCATTGAACATCTCCACAAATCTTTTGGCGGACTAAGCGCGGTCTTAGATTTTAATGCCTATCTTGAAGAACAGGAACTAATCGGCTTGATAGGGCCTAACGGCGCAGGGAAAACCACCGTTTTCAACCTTATCACCGGAGTATATAAACCTGATGAGGGCACGATTCGTTTTGCCGGGCAGAATATTACTGGATTGCCGCCCTACGAAATTTGCAGTCGCGGTATTGCCCGTACTTTCCAAAACATCCGTCTTTTTAAGGATTTAACTGTTCTGGACAATGTCCGTATAGCACTCCATAAGGATGTGCAGTACCCGTTGTTGAGTGCCGTTTTCCGTTCGCCAGGTTTCTTCAAAGGCGAAGCAGATATACGTAAGGAAGCCGACGAGTTCTTAGAAATATTCAACCTGGCGGATAAGCGCGATGAGATAGCCAGTAACTTACCATATGGCGAACAGCGCCGTCTGGAAATCGCCAGAGCACTGGCCACCCATCCCCGGCTTTTAATATTGGATGAACCCGCTGCTGGTATGAATCCTCAAGAAACCGCCGAACTAATGGAACTTATACGGTCGATTCGCCAGCAGTTTAACCTAACCATACTGCTCATTGAGCACGACATGTCATTGGTCATGGGTGTGTGTGAAAGGATTTATGTACTGGACTATGGGCAGATCATAGCTGAGGGTTCACCAGAAGAAATCCGCAACAACAAACGAGTTATTGAAGCATACCTGGGAGAGGAGGTCAGCTAGTGCTCCAAGTCAAAGAAATTGATGTATATTATGGTGCTATTCATGCCTTAAAAAAACTATCTATTAGTGTAGAGCAAGGTTCTATAGTGACCTTAATAGGTGCCAATGGAGCCGGTAAAACCACTACCTTAAAAACCATATCCGGGTTGCTGCATCCGCGTTCCGGGTCGATGATGTATAAAAATCAGGATATTACCCAGGTAAACCCTGAAAAAATTGTGGGACTGGGCATATCACAGGTGCCGGAAGGGCGGCGGGTTTTTCCTTCCATGAGTGTATTGGAAAATTTGGAAATGGGCGCTTATTTGCGCAAAGACAAAAAGCAAATCGCCAAAGATATGGATAATGTATTTGAACGGTTTCCACGGTTAAAAGAGAGATACAAGCAAATGGCCGGTACTTTGAGCGGAGGAGAACAGCAAATGCTGGCCATCGGACGTGCTTTAATGGCCAGGCCGGAACTGTTATTGATGGACGAACCCTCTATGGGGTTGGCTCCGCTGTTAGTAAAAGAAATCTTTGAGATTATTAAAGACATCAATGAACGCGGTACCACCATTTTGTTGGTGGAGCAAAATGCTAACATGGCGTTGTCTATAGCTGATAAGGCTTATGTTATAGAAACCGGGGAGATAGTTTTACATGGTTCGGCTCAAGAACTAATGAACAGCGAACAGGTTAAAAAAGCTTACCTGGGCGGATAAGCCCACAAGCAGTAAAGGGGGTATTCTCTATGAAGGTAAAGGATCGGATGAGCACAGAAGTCAAGGCTGTGCAGTTGGACACCAGTTTAACCGAGGCTTTTCGCCTGATGAAAGAAGGCAATATCAGGAGGCTTCCTGTGCAGGACAAGGGGAAACTGGTTGGTATTATCACCCTATCCGATTTAAACCAGGCAGCCCCATCATCAGCAACTTCCCTTAGTGTGCATGAATTAAATTACCTGCTGGCCAAAACTAAGATCAAGGATATTCTGCCTAAAAAACAAGAAGTTATTACCGTTACCCCAGACACTTATATAGAGACCGCTGCCAAGATAATGCGCAAGAACAAAGTCAGTGGTCTGCCGGTAATGGATGGAGACAAACTGGTAGGAATTATTACGGAAACCGACTTATTCGATGCCCTAATTGATATTTTAGGGGTTAAGAAGCCCCACAGCCGCATAGATATCTATATCAGTGAATCACCGGGAACCCTGGCTGACCTCACCGGTATGATAGCTGCTAAGGGTGTCAACATCCTCAATACGGTAGCCTATTATGATGACAAAAAGGATAGATACAAGGTTATCATCAGAGTGGAAACCATGGAGTGTGAGCCCATTATCAAAGAGATAGAAAAACGCGGCTATGATATCGAATCAGTTATAACCGTTGACAAAATGGAAGAATAGACGGTATCCGGATAAGCTAATGTAGCCTAGAGCCATAACCCCTGCTCGTTGTCTTAAGATAATGAAAAGGGGTTTTCTATACTATAGTCGCTTTATTTGACAAAGCTCGATTTGGGTTATATACTCTATAAGCGATAAATCATACGGAGGCGGATCGGTCCTGGTGGGCCGCCTGGACTTCAAATCCAGTCGAGCGGTAGTGATCCTGCCGTTGGTGTGTTCGATTCGCACACGCCTCCGCCAATCTTAAATTTGCAAGCAAACTCTCCGAAATAAAGGAGAGTTTTTGTTTAAGGCGGAGCCTCATGACCAAAAAAGAAGCGCTTTTAGGGCATGGAGCCTACAGCTTGCGGCATCTTCCGTTTTATTCCTCTTGTTCTCGTCATCAAACCCCTGTTATACTACATATGCAAGATACTTAGGTGTCTAACCTGCAATGATCGCGTAACGGTAGTATTTTTAACCACAAATGAAACCAGGGAGTCTTGAGTCTGACTGGGGATGTCAAACCTGACTAGGGGATGATGGTAGGCAGAAGCAGTTAGCCGGACACCCATCTTTTTAGGAAGAGTGGGTTTCAAAATCAACCATGAACGACTGCGCGGGAAAAGACAAAGCCCCTTGGGCCTGGTGGCCCAAGGGGCTTTAATATTGTTGCCATTATGAAAAGACTAATTTGTGAACCACTGGGTTACATACATGTAGCGGCCTTCCTGATAGAAGCCTAGACCTACCTTCTTATAACTGCTTCCCAGAATGTTTTGGCGGTGCCCGGTGGAATTCATGAAAGCATTATGAGCACCTTGAACGCTGGTGTTTTTGGCAATATTTTCAGCGGCAGCCCGGTAGGAAATTCCCAAGCTCTTCATCATATTAAAAGGGCTTCCATAAGTGGGGGAAGTGTGGCTGAAATAATTGTTTTC
>DLUN01000046.1:3571-4084 GCA_003444615.1 Syntrophomonas sp. | reverse complement strand
AGATGTGTATAAGAGACAGCGATTGGCCTGGGACTCTCCAGTAAAAGCAGTCATAAGGTTTTGATCAGTTTTCATTAAAGCTAATACCTCCTTCGTTTTTGGAAAAATTATTTATATCTCAACTTGTAGTATATTCATTATTTATCACTTCAGCAATTAGAATGCTAAGAAATGTTATTTACACTGTGCGCGAGATTATTGGGACCTTAATATGTTATTATTATTAGTCAAGCAAGAACATTTGGCAGGAGGGTTTGTGGGTGAAGCTTAATGAGGAGCATATTAAGAAGCTGATAGCATTGGTGAACCAAAGTCCTTTCTTTCAGCTGCTTTCTATGACTATTGAAAATATGGGGGTGGGCTTTTCCCAATTGCGCATTGGGCTGGAGCGCAAGCATTTATCTCCCTACATGGCCATACAGGGAGGGGTTTACTCGGCCCTCATTGATGCGGCTGCTTATTGGGCTGTTTACGCAGAGTTACCCGAAGAAGCCGGATTGATCACTATGGATG
>DLUN01000046.1:1455-3308 GCA_003444615.1 Syntrophomonas sp. | reverse complement strand
GTGGAAGATAGCACCGGCCGAATCCTGTCCCATGGTACCTCTAAGCTGCTGGTTACCCAGGGATTACAGCCTATTTCCCAAATTGCCGAATTAGCCGGCACCAGCCTGCCGCCTAAGTTTCTGTAAATTTCCAGAGGAAGCATGCTTCTGTTAATAATGGAAAAGGGAAATACTAACCACCATCTGCAGGAACAGGGTTACCAACTATTGAATATCTGCACATGAGACCTCAACTCCGTGGGACCAGGAGGGTGTTTCTCTAAACACTGCTATTGAGGTCTTTTCTTTCCTAATATAACTTTACTGTGCTATTCAGGAAAATATAGAAACGGCAATAACCATGGAGAAGCTTTGAAAAAGAAGAGAGGGGGAGAAAATGAATAACAAGGAAAAGATTTTAACAATACTGGAAACCCTGCAACAGGGGCAGGACATGATCGCCAAGCAAGTAAATGAGCTGAGTGAAGGCCAAGAGGAACTGCGGAAAAGTGTAGCTACAATGGAAAATGAGCTTACAGAAAAGGTCCAGGCTTTATTCGATGCACGGGAAGTACAGAACGACATTAACGAACGTGCGCTCAATGCCCTAGAGCGCATTGAAGCTAAGATAGATGTACTGCAACTTGAGGCTGCCACCTGCGCAGGGTTAAATAAATAAAAGGAGCAGCCAAAAGATACCAGCGCTACCCTAACAACTTTGAGAAAATTTAACGATTCTGATCCAGTGCCACTGAATAATATGCCCAAAGTAGCTAAGATAGCCAATACGGTAATAATACTCAGGGCTTTTAACATCAACCAATGGCCTTTTCGAGTATTTTCGATTAAGAGTACATTTTTTTCCATCCCATTCCCCGCTCCCTTAATTTGGTATAAAATTCTACCGTAATCTACATTTATAATTCGCTCGGTTATATTACAATTCCTTCTAAGCCCAGGCGTGTCAGCAATCCCTACACCATAGGTCCCCTGAAAAAGCATAGGGGGATGTTTATCTTGTCTTCTTCTAATGGCTGACTGTTTTTATGTCTCAGTTGACTATCGCCTGGGTAGCGCTATATGCTTCTGTTTAAGGCTTAGTATTGGCAAAACAACAAGATCGTCCTGTACTCTTAATGGAGGTTAATACATTGGTAAGAAAAATATTGTTATTGGGAAACGAACAATTATATGAAGTATCTGCTGAAGTTGATAAGAAGGAAATTGGCCAGATTAGGAACATTATTACTGACTTACACGATACATTAATGGATTATCGTAGCCGGTATGGGGCTGGACGAGCTATTGCAGCTCCGCAGATCGGAATACAAAAAAGAATCATATACATGTATTTGGATCATCCCATTGGATTTATAAATCCGGTTTTGAAGTTCCCAGATAACGAGATGATAGAGATTTTAGATGATTGCATGTCTTTCCCAGGTTTGTATGTTCGTGTCCTGAGGCACAAAAGATGTACCATCGAATTCATGGATTTGGATTGGAAGCAATGTTACTTGGAATTAGAGGGTGATTTATCTGAATTATTACAGCATGAATGCGATCATTTGGACGGGATATTGGCTACAATGCGGGCAATTGATGCTAAATCCTTCGTTTTCAAGGATATGGAGAGATCTAAGAATTAGCTGCCTGGTAGTTTTCAATAATACGAAAAAAGGTTTTAAACCTAAAATGGCTTAAAACCCACGGTAATAGGCTAATATGGTGTCGGAGAAGCATGGGACGTTCTTTTTGCTTCCTTTTTCTCTGCCCTTTCGCTAGAAAGGGGAAGGAAGCAAAAAGAACGTCCCTATGCTTCATCACTCCTTACAGCAGCAGGCGGAAATCTTAGATTGGGCGCGCAGTGATAC
>DLUN01000046.1:0-1099 GCA_003444615.1 Syntrophomonas sp. | reverse complement strand
TAGCTTATATAAACATCCGGGTGTCAAAGTGACATTTTGGCGAAGCAGTACTGTCCTGAGTATAGGTTGGGGTAAAACGTTGGTCTGAATGCTGGCAGCGCTGTTCCCTTGGTAAACATTAGTGGTAGTTCTGACTACATTGGATTCGGGAGCAGCGAGGCTTTCCCAATCGGCAAATATCCGACCTAGTTCCACACCGGGAATTTCAAACTCTCCATTTCTAATGAGCTCACCTGTTTCACAGAAACAACTTGGAGGCAGACACTTTTCTTTATCTTTAGGGCATATAGTTACATAATTATCATTATTATTGTTTATAGGACTACAGTATGGCTTTATAGACATAATCGCATCACTCCTTTCTACTGTAGTATATGTGGGTTACCTAAAATTGACATATATCAACCTTTAACTCGTAGATTTATGATGGAACTTGAAGATAAGTAACATGGCGCCATAGGAGATAGGCTGAGGATAAATAAGGAGGGCCAGAACCCGGCCTGCTTCAAAACACTAAAAACAAAAAACCTTTGCATTTAAGCAAAGGCTGTCTTTTCTTTATGGTGTCGGAGGCGGGACTTGAACCCGCACCCGGTTAAGGATACGCCCCTCAAACGTACGTGTCTGCCCGTTCCACCACTCCGACACAAATAATATATTAAGTTGGTCAGATAAGTTCCTCGCCTGACAACGTGTATTATACAACAGGCTTTAAGTAGTGTCAATGAAGGGTTCCGGCGCCTTATTAGTGTTTCAGCTTGCGTTGGAAGATGGCTTCAAGGTCTAGCACAGCGAGGGCTATTAACACTATCGCAACATCTAATCTTCAATCAGATCATCCTTAAATATTCTTTCAATGTCGAGATTAAGCAAATCTACTATATAAACAGTATGACGCAATTCTGATTCCCAGTTGAGAAGGAGTTTTATTGCTTCTGCTGCCTGCATACCAGCCAACAGTGCTGCCGTAAATGACAGTGCTCCCTCGTTTTCCTCGAAACTATATGACGATGAATCCTTATACATTCCCTGTAGACTATGGTCTCCGGGCATTATCACGGTCAGCTGCCCATACCATCCCTGTCTCTTATACACATCT
>DLUN01000017.1:3951-5258 GCA_003444615.1 Syntrophomonas sp. | reverse complement strand
TCAAAGCGGAAGGTGATATACAAGAGCATCAACACCAGAGCAATGCCCAGAGCCAGCAGGGCATTACGGGTTAGCTCTCCGCCAATAGTAGCACCTACACTTTCCGCACTCATAAACTCAACTTCCTGGTACTCATTTCTCAGAGCCTGCATCAATTCATCGGTCTGCTCCTGGGTCAATTGGCTGGTACGCAGGTAAAACTCATCTCCGCTTTTCTGCACTTCGGCTTTTTCCAGGCCTAGTTCACTTATTGTGGCACGCATGTCAGCTGAGGTTACCTTGGATGGCATTTTAACGTGGGTTATCGATCCTCCTGTGAAGTCAATTCCCAGATTGAGGCCCTGCAACATCAGGGAGATTATACCAGGGATAATCACGATCAAGGACAAAATATAGAACCATTTGCGTCTTTTAATTACCTGCACGTTAATCCCCCCTTATACCCCATATAATTTTTGGTTTTTAGTCACATTAGCCGACAGCACCAGCATATAGCGGGTAAAGGCCAGAGCCACCAGCATACTGGCCACGATACCGATAGACAGAGTAACCGCAAAACCTTTAACGGGTCCGGTCCCAAAATACATCAGGACAGCTGCGGTAATTAGAGTGGTAACATTGGCATCAAAAATGGTGGTAAAGGCTCGTTTAAACCCGGCTTCTATAGAAGCCACCAAGGTCTTGCCATAACGCAATTCCTCTTTGATGCGTTCATAAATAATTACGTTGGCATCCACCGCCATGCCTATGGATAGAGCAAAACCTGCAATACCTGGTAAGGTTAATACTGCATCCAAAGCAACCATAGTTCCCAAAACCAGTAGGGCATAAATAACCAGAGAAAGGTCAGCAATGACACCTGGCAGACGGTAATAACCAATCATGAATATTAAAATAGCTATTAAGCCAACAATACCCGCCTTGATACTCTTATCTAAAGAATCAGCTCCCAGGGTAGGCCCTATAGAGCGTTTTTCCATTACCTCAAAACTAACTGGCAGAGCACCGGACCTTAACAACACTGCTAGATCCTGAGCTTCTTTAGCGGTAAAATTACCGGTAATAACCGCATTCCCATCCATAATCGGCCCTTGGACAATCGGGGCACTGACCGCCTGGTCATCAATTACTATAATCAGCGGCTTACCCACATTAGCGGTAGTAGCCTCGCCAAAGAGCTTGGCCCCTTCCTTGTCAAATTCCAAAGCAATCTCAGCTTGACCTGAGCCATCCTGCTTCATCTGAGCCTGAGCATCCACCAGGTTTTTCCCGGTTAACAAAACATTACCCTCTTCATCAATAAATTG
>DLUN01000017.1:0-3670 GCA_003444615.1 Syntrophomonas sp. | reverse complement strand
GGTAGTTTCTTTTACCCCCAGAGCATCAACACGAGTGCGAAGAATACCTACCGCTTTATCGATAGTATCGGGGGTAACCTTCTCCCCTTCAGTCTCCTGAGCTTCCAGCACGACCCGCAGCCCACCACGTAAATCCAGTCCCAGGTTGATATTGTTGAGCAGGGGCTGAAACACGAAGTAGGATAGCACTCCGATAACCACAACTATGGCGGCTATGATCGCGATACTGGTGTTTCGCTGCACGATTTGTCCTCCTTCCAACCAATGAATAGTTTATAATAATTTGGCCCCATTAATAACCAGCTCGAACTCACATCCCAGGAAATTTGCCGCTCGGCGGCACATGAGCATGCGACTGAGAAATATCTCAAAATACTCCATAACCGGGCAGATGTTCGTGTCTATGGCCAATTCCATTGTAATGCTTTTCTTTTCTTCGTCAATATTTAGGATCGAGTGCTCTGCAGCGTAGTTTACTCGGTCATGAATATCAAATCTGGCTACATCAGTATTTCTGACCCGATTACGATGAACATGGGATTTATCAGCAAGTATGAGAGCAGCTGCCACCGCATTGACTGGATGACCGCTGCCTTCATCATGGTTGCCAATCGCCGCACTTATAATGGCAGTCTCTCCTGGATCCATGCCCATACGTCTCAGGATCTCCATAGCCATTAAAGCGCCGCTTTGACTGTGCCCAGCACGACTAATAACATTGCCTATATCATGCATATAGCCGGCAATTCCTGCCAATTCAGCTAGACGCTTGTCATAACCTAACTTAATCATTATCTCACGACTGAGACAACTGACCAAAGTTAAATGAAGGTGACCATGGTCCGTGAATCCCATCGCACCCAAATGCTGGTTGCCCTTGTCAATAAAAGCATTTACTATCGGACTAGCCTGTACTTCTTGCAAGGTCACCATATATGTTATTGTTCTCCATCCTTATATGCAATGGCTTTCTTTAACATTTCGATTTCTGTGTTTTCACTGACTTTCAACATGACCGTTTCTTCTTTTACTTTGGATATTTCGCCTTTAATACCGCCGATAGTAACTACTTTGTCGCCCCTTTTAAGAGCTTCCACCAGCTCCTCATGCTTCTTTTCCTGCTTTTTACGGGGCATGATGATGAACACGTAGAATATTCCTACAAATAGCAAGAACCAAATAGCCAGCTGTATCCATTGATTTTGCATTCTGTCCACTACCTCCTTTAAGTTGTAACCTATTTAAACTTAGATAATTATACCGCAAATCCTTCTCTTAAAACCTATATTCACTGAAGAAATCATGGCAAAAATTATCCAAATTCCCTTCCCGAATAGCATTTCTTATTCTAGCCATCAAATTTACTAAAAAATATACATTATGATAACTCAGCAATCGATGAGCCAGAATTTCTTCGGCCTTGATCAAGTGGCGCAGGTAAGCTCGGCTGTAATTACGACACACATAACAATCACAGCGGGTATCAATTGGTAAAAAGTCTTCCTTAAAAGCAGCATTGCGCACCGTTATCTTGCCGCTGTAGGTATAGGCGGTGCCATGTCGTGCTAAACGAGTGGGCACCACACAGTCAAACATATCTATACCCCTTTTTACTCCTTCTATTAAATCCTCTGGTTCACCCACCCCCATAAGATAACGAGGTTTGTCAGCAGGCAGCAGCGGGTGAAGAAACTCCAGTATTTCGTACATGTTTTCTTTGGGTTCGCCCACACTCAACCCGCCTACGGCATAGCCGGGGAAATCCAGCTTCACTAATTCCTCTGCGCTTCTAGCCCGCAGGTCGGGAAAAATATTACCCTGAACTATGCCAAACAAAGCTTGTTCCTGGTGCCGGTGCACTTCCCGACATCGTTTAGCCCACAAAGTGGTACGCTCAACGGCTAGCTCTGCTTCTTCATAACTGCACGGGTAGGGCGCACATTCATCAAAACACATAGCGATGTCGGCACCCAGTTTTTGCTCAATATCCATCACTTTTTCCGGGCTCAGAAAATGACGTGAACCATCAATATGGGATTGAAATTCCACTCCTTCATCACTTATCTTACGGAGTTTACTTAAACTGAACACCTGAAATCCACCGCTGTCAGTTAGGATATTTCTCTTCCAGTTCATGAAACTATGTAATCCGCCTGCTTTGGCCACCAATTCCTCCCCGGGGCGTAAATATAAATGATAAGTATTGGCAAGTATAATGCCAATACCGATTTCATACAGTTCTTCTGGAGTCAAGGTTTTTACAGTAGCCTGGGTACCCACCGGCATAAACACTGGTGTTTCCACCTCACCATGAGACAGGGTCAGTCTCCCCAGGCGAGCCTGGTATTGGGGGGATGTGATCTCCAGTTCGAATTTCAACACCTGATAACTCCTCCATTAAATTATTAACATAGCATCGCCATAGCTGAAAAATCTGTATCCTTCCCGTATAGCGTGCTGGTAGGCGTGCCGGGTCAACTCAATTCCCGCCAATGCTGCTACCAGCATCAACAGTGATGAACCAGGCAGGTGAAAATTAGTTAAGAGAGCATCCACCCCTTGAAAGCGATAGCCCGGGTAAATAAACTTGTTAGTCTCTCCTTGGCCGGGATGGTAACCCTGCTGGTAAATCGTTTCCAAAGTACGCACTACCGTAGTACCTACCGCTATTACCCGTTTCCCCTTTTGTCTGGCTTGGTTAAGCTGATGGGCGGTATCGGGGGTAATTTCATAATGCTCTTCATGCATTTTGTGCTGCCGGATATCCTCAACTACCACTGGTCGGAAAGTTCCCAAACCCACATGTAATAGCAAACGAGCAATCTCTACTCCCTTATCAGTTAATTGCTGCAGAAGTTCGGGTGTAAAGTGCAACCCGGCTGTAGGTGCTGCTACTGATCCTGCCTGCCGGGCATAAACCGTCTGATAACACTCATGGTCATGAATATCAGCTGGTCGATTAATATAGGGAGGCAGAGGCATTCTGCCTATTTCATGAATAAACCTTTCTTCATCTGCGCAATCGATAAAGCGGACCAGCCTGCCCCCTGGTATACCTGTGTCATCGATTATCTCCACCTGCACAGTAGTGTGGGGAAATATCACTCGACTTCCCGGAGACAAGCGACGAGCTGGTTTAACCAACGCTTCCCATCCAGCCTCCTTTTTGCTCAGTAATAATATTTCCACTGCCCCGCCGCTTTCTTTGTTGCCCAGCAGGCGAGCGGGAATCACCCGGGTTTCGTTTAATACCAGAACATCACCCTCAGTTATGAAGGCAGGCAAATCGGAAAAAATGTGGTCAGAAAGCTGACCGGTCTTGCGATCAACTACCAGCAGCCGGCATTTATCCCGGGGTTCCACCGGGTATTGAGCGATCAATTCCCGGGGCAGGTCAAACTGATAGCTGGATAATGAGTATATTGACTCCAAGTTTTTACGCACCTCATCTCCTCCCCAGCAAGTTGAATACCAAGGTCAGAATCAGACTGATGAGGAGCATGGTGGTAATGGGAAAGAAGAAGGTGAAGTTTTCCCGGCGTATTAATATATCTCCCGGGAGACGAAAACCAGTTATCCCCAAACGGGATAGAGCCAAAACAACAAATCCTGCTATTAGCAGGACTATCCCCAAAGTAATTAAAATCCTGGTCAGACCTTCTATCTGCAT
>DLUN01000219.1:3568-4191 GCA_003444615.1 Syntrophomonas sp. | reverse complement strand
CATGAGGTTCATTTAATTATTGGGGATTTTACCGGAAGGATAGGTGACCCCAGTGGCAAGTCGGAAACCCGCAAGCAATTAACTGAGGAAGAGGTTATGGCTAACGCTGCCACTTACCAGGAACAAATTTTCAAGGTCTTGGACCCCCAAAAAACGGTTATACATTTTAACAGTGAATGGTTAATGAAGATGAACCTGGTTGACGTCTTGAACCTAGCTGGTAAATATACAGTAGCTAGAATGTTGGAAAGAGATGATTTTGCCAAACGCTACCGGGAAAACCTTCCTATTGGCATTCACGAATTCATGTATCCACTAATGCAAGGATATGATTCAGTGGTGTTAGAGGCTGATGTGGAACTGGGAGGAACTGATCAGAAATTTAATCTGCTGGTAGGCCGGAATCTACAAAAAGAATATGGAGGTCAGCCTCAGGTAGCTTTAATGATGCCTATTTTAGAAGGAACTGACGGAGTCCAAAAAATGAGCAAGAGTTTGGGCAATTACATCGGTGTTCATGAAGATGCCCATGAAATGTTCGGTAAAACTATGTCTATTCCTGATGAGTTAATTGTACGCTATTTTGAACTGGTTACCCAGGTGCCCTTGGACGAAATCAGAGA
>DLUN01000219.1:0-3182 GCA_003444615.1 Syntrophomonas sp. | reverse complement strand
AGCGATGGCAGGCGTATGTTGCATCAAGCAGCGGTACGGGTAAATGGTGAAAAATATAGTGAGGAAAATCTGAGTATCCAGGATGGCATGGTCATTCAAGTAGGCAAACGGAAATTTGTACGTATAAAAAGATCCTAATTCAAATGTGAATTAAAAAAACAATATCGCTGCGAATCACCACTGCAGGTACTCGTAGTCAATAAATTGACTGGCAATTCAGAAATGCATTAAAATTAATACACTTATGAATTATTTATATGGACCATCTCAGGATCCAAATGTCCCGAGAAGGTCCATTTTTCAATATATCCAGCGCTTTCTGACCATTAATAAAAAACTTGGTACAGTTTTTGCTTAATATAATAGGCGAAGCGGTCTTAATTTTTTACATCCCCCTTACATGATTCTGCTGATATATAGAAATCTGCTCGTATGCTTTGCCTGGGGTTTTCCATATATCAGCAGAGCATCTTTTCAGTCTGCCAGGGGGGAAACCTAGCAGAGATATATAATATTATTCAGATAATTAAGTAAAGGAGGAATGGCTAGTAATATCGGATTATTGCTGAAAGGAGTGGGAGAATGGGTTATGAGAATCTAATAGTGGATAAGTCGGAAAGAACCGCTATTGTGACGATCAACAGACCCAAAGTATTGAATGCCCTGAATAAAGATACCCTTGTAGAGATGCTGGAAGTTGTACAGGTATTGGAACAGGATAACGAGGTGGATGTAGTCGTTATTACCGGTGCAGGCGATAGGGCTTTTGTGGCCGGTGCGGACATTGCCTATATGCAAAACCTTTCTGCTATGGAAGGGCGTGCTTTTGGAATACTTGGTAACAGAGTATTCCGCAGTATTGAACAAATGTCTAAACCGGTTATTGCAGCTGTCAATGGATTTGCTTTGGGAGGCGGTTGCGAACTAGCTATGTGCTGTGATTTCCGCTTAGCCTCCAATAATGCTCGCTTTGGGCAGCCTGAGGTCGGGTTGGGTATCACTCCTGGATTTGGAGGAACTCAGCGTTTACCGAGATTAGTAGGCCCAGGTATGGCCAAGCAACTTCTATTTACCGGACAGACTATCGATGCAGAGGAAGCATTGCGTATTGGCTTGGTTAACATGGTTACCGAACCGGAGGCATTGATGGACCAAGTTATGTCTATTGCCAAAAAAATATGCCAACAAGCGCAACTAGCAGTGAGGTTATGCAAGTCTGCTGTGAACGAGGGAATGCAATCTGATATCGACCGGGGCATTACCATTGAAGCTGATGCTTTTGGGTTATGCTTCTCTACACAGGATCAAAAAGAAGGCATGCAAGCTTTTATTGAAAAGCGGAAACCCCAGTTCACAGTAAGATAAATAGATAGAGGAGGATTGTAGAGTTGATTAAGAAAGTAGGAGTTGTCGGTGCGGGCACCATGGGCGCTGGCATAGCGCAGGTTACAGCAGAAGCAGGTTACGAAGTTATTCTGATAGACCTGGAAGATAAATTTGTCAACCGGGGAATGGAGAACATCCTCAAGAATTGGAGCAAGGCAATTAAAAAAGGCACCCTTACGGCTAAAGAGGTTGACCAGATAAAAGTAAGATTAACTGGTACAACTAATTATGATAACCTCAATGATTGCCAACTGGTTATAGAGGCTGTAGTAGAAAAAATGAGCATCAAAAAAGAACTCTTTGCTAAATTGGACGACATTTGTCCGGCAGAAACACTTTTCGCCAGTAATACCTCTGCTTTGAGCATAACTGAACTAGCAGCGGCCACCAAACGGCCTAACCAAGTTATCGGTGTTCATTTCTTCAACCCGGTCCCAGTAATGAAGCTGGTTGAGTTGATTCCTGGGGCTGAAACCACAGCCGAAACGGTGACAGCCATGAAAGAATACTGCAGTGCTATAGGTAAAGAGGCTATTGTGGTAAAAGAGTCACCAGGTTTCATTGTGAACCGCCTGCTTATTCCCTATATCAATGAGGCTGCTATCATTTATGACCAGGGTGTGGCCTCCCCGGCCGAGATTGATCAGGCTATGAAGCTGGGAGCTAACATGCCCATGGGGCCCCTTGCTTTAGCTGATTTAATCGGAATTGATGTATGTCTTATGATAATGGAATACTTTTTCGATGAAATGGCGGACTCCAAGTATCGTCCGGCCTTAGCCTTTAAGCAAAAGGTGCGCGCTGGCCACCTGGGACGTAAAACTGGCAAAGGATTTTTTGACTACAACTAATAAAAAACCAGGGGGAGGGTAGATTAATATGTCACGTGAAGTTGTATTAGTAGGGGCTTGCCGCACACCAATTGGTACTTTTGGCGGAGCCCTCAAAGACCAGCCGGCTGTTGAACTGGGTCGCATTGTTATGGAAGAGGTCTTAAAAAGAAGTGGGATAGCCGGTGAAATGCTGGATGAAGTTATTTTTGGGTGTGTTTTACAGGCGGCTCAAGGACAAAACGTATGCCGCCAGGCAGCCATCCACGCAGGTATTCCCAATGAGGTCCCAGCCTTTACTCTTAATAAGGTTTGTGGCTCAGGGTTAAGAGCGGTTAGTTTGGCAGCACAAATAATAAGAGCTGGTGATGCTGATATCATTCTGGCGGGTGGTATGGAAAACATGTCTTATGCTCCCTATGCAGTAGAGAAAGCTCGCTACGGATATCGGATGAACAATGGTACACTGGTTGACTGCATGATAAAGGACGGATTATGGGAAGCCTTCAACGACTACCATATGGGAATAACCGCAGAGAATGTTGCTGCTCAATGGAACATAAGCCGGGAAGACCAGGATGAATTTGGATTCCGGAGTCAGGAAAGAGCTGCCGAAGCAATTGCATCAGGACGGTTTAAGGATGAAATCGTTCCAGTAGTGATAAAGGGCAAAAAGGGTGATACCGTATTTGATACTGACGAACACCCTCGTCGCACCACCTTGGAAAAAATGGCTGGACTAAAACCGGCTTTTAAGAAGGATGGCACAGTTACCGCTGGTAATGCTTCCGGCATTAACGATGGAGCTGCTGCCGTTTTGGTAGTGTCAAAAGAAAAGGCAGATGAACTGGGACTACGGCCTATGGCCCGTGTAGTAAGTTATGCTTCGGGAGGAGTGGACCCATCTATCATGGGGGTAGGTCCAATTCCTGCGACTAAAAAAGCATTGGCTAAAGCAGGCCTAAC
>DLUN01000044.1:3461-3782 GCA_003444615.1 Syntrophomonas sp. | reverse complement strand
AGTAAAGGAGACCCGGCTACAGGCGTTTCCGAGGCAGAAAGATTAATAACCCATGAAGAGGTTGCTTTAATTACTGGATGCTATCAAAGTGGCGTGGCCATGCCTTCTACTGAAGTTGCGGAAAGGTACGGCATACCATATATTGTTCCCGTTCCTTCTGAAGACCAGATTACAGAACGCGGTTTTAAGTATGTATTCAGAGTAGCTGAAAAAACCAGTTGGAGAAACCGTGATCAGGTAACCTTTGTGAAGGAAATGGCTGAAAAATTTGATACGCCAATTAAAACCGTTGCTTTGATTTACGAAAACACCTCCTGGGGA
>DLUN01000044.1:2129-3235 GCA_003444615.1 Syntrophomonas sp. | reverse complement strand
TCCAATTCATCTGATTTAACTCCTGTAGTATTAAAATGTAAAAACTTGAACCCGGACATCATTATGCTGGTATCCTATGTATCCGACGCAGCTCTACTGACCAATACTTTTGCAGAGCACAAGGTCATGCCTAAAGCCTTTGTCGGCACCAGTGGTGGTTTCGCAGACCCAGCCTACTTTGAATTAACCGGTGACAACTGCGAGTACTATTTCGATATTTCTACCTGGGAACCAGATGTTAACCGTCCATTCTCACAAGAAGTTAACCAAAAATTTACCGAAAAATATGGATATGCCATGAACGCAGAAGCTGTTAAAGCTTATGCCTCCATGTATATCATTGCAGATGCTCTGGAAAGAGCGGGTTCTACTGATCCTGAAGCCCTCCGGCAGGCCTTTGCTGAAACTAATATCACCGAAGGCCCTACGCAAATGTATGCTTCGGAAATAGTCTTCGATGAAACTGGGCAAATGGTTAACGCTCCATTGGTTATTTCCCAAATGCGCAAAATAGATGGAAAAATGGAACGCGTAAGTGTGTGGCCAGAAGCAGAAGCTCGTCCAGGTATGGAAATCGTATGGCCATATCCTGGTGTTGGCCAATAAATCTAGAACTATCCGGTAAAGGCACAGCCTTTACCGGATATTCGATGAGGGGTGGTCCTGTTAAATGGATTTTTTATCTGCATTAGTTAACGGAATAAGTATGGGCGCTATATATGGTCTCATTGCTTTAGGCCTTACGCTCATCTTTGGAATAATGAAAATTATTAACTTTGCTCATGGTGCCCTCTTAATGCTGTCAATGATGATTGCTTACTGGATATGGAAGTTTTCAGGAATAAACCCTTATATTCTAATATTAATTGTTTCGCCTCTAATGTTCGGTTTTGGGTATTTAAGTGAAAGATTTTTTATTAAGCCTGTTTTAGACCGTCAAAAAGACGTACGTGAACCGATAGCTGTACTTCTCTTAACAGCAGCTCTAGCTATGGTCTTTGAAAACCTGGCTCTTATGATATTTGGAGCTGACTATGTTATGGCCAAAACCACCGTTACTGATGCCACCATAGTTTTAGGAGGCGTTACTTTAAGTGCAGCAAGAT
>DLUN01000044.1:0-1845 GCA_003444615.1 Syntrophomonas sp. | reverse complement strand
CAGACCTATGCTATCGCCTTTGGTATTGGAACGGCTCTTCTAGCAGTGGCGGCTATAGTGTTACTTCCCTTCTATTACGTTCATCCTACGGTCGGTAATGTTTTTATGACTAAAGCATTTATCGTCGTAGTTTTAGGAGGTCTGGGTAGTGTTCCTGGTGCTCTTCTGGGCGGTATTATAATCGGTTTGATAGAATCAATTGGTGCTCAATATATGACGGCTACTTTAACTACAGCAATAGTATATCTGGTTTTCCTCTTAGTGCTATTCATTAAGCCGTCAGGCTTATTTGGCTCCAAGTTTGAATGGTAGGTGAAGGTAAATGGATGTAGTTCAGAAGAAAAAAATCGGGCTAACCGTTGTAATCCTAGCTATAGCGCTAATTGTTCCCCTATTTGTTACCAAGCCTTACTACCTACACGTTATAACTATGTGTTTGTTGTGGGCATTTTTGGCATCTTCTTGGAATATATTCTGCGGATTTGCTGGTCAACTTTCATTAGGACATGGGATATTTACAGCTATAGGTGCTTATGTAACAGTTATTCTTTTCAACGAATTTGGGATATCCCCCTGGATAGGCATGTTCGCCGGAGGGGCTGCCGCAGTTATACTAAGTACCATCATAGGATACCCAACCTTTAAGTTACGTGGGGCCTACTATGCTCTGGCAACAGTGGCTATTGTGTCTGGTGCCGTAGTATTGCTGGAAAACACTATGTCAATAGGACCTCTCCATGTTGGTGGAGCGGAGGGTCTGATAGTAAAGCTTATGGGTAACGCGCCCGCCCACTTTCAGTTTATGTCTAAAGTTCCCTACTATTATATAGCGCTGACTATGGTAGTAATAATTGTGGTATTTTCCTTCTGGTTGAAAAACTCCCGCTTGGGCTTTTATCTTTCGGCCTTAAAAGAAGATGAGGATGCCGCTGCCGCACTGGGCATCAACGTGCGCAATGCCAAACTAACGGCTGCGGCTTATAGTGCTTTCTTCACAGCTATAGGCGGCGTGTTTTACGCTATGCTGATTCGCTACCTTGAGCCGCTAGCTATCTGCGGTCCCTTGATGTCCAATGAGATGGTCTTTCTGGCTGTAGTCGGTGGTAGCGGAACTGTTTTAGGCCCAGTAATAGGTGGCATATCCTTACATGCCGTGAGTGAAATTATCCAATTTTATTTTAGTGATCTTGCTCAAGGCTTTCACCTGTTTGTCTATGGGCTGATAGTAGTATTCGTAATAATGTTTAAGCCTTTAGGAATTATTGAAGTAGTTCAAAAATACTACAACAGGTTTTTAGGAATATCCAACCAGAAGGAGGATGAGAGCAGTGGCAGAAACTCTTCTGGAAGTTAAACAACTTACTATCACCTTTGGCGGCTTAATTGCAGTAAACAACCTGAATATGCAAGTTCGTATTGGTGAGGCCGTAGGCCTCATTGGACCTAACGGTGCTGGCAAAACCTCTGCTTTTAATCTGATTTCTGGTGTATATAAGCCTACCCAGGGACAGGTAGTTTTCAACGGAGAGGACATTACCGGTCTACCACCATATGAGGTTTGCCGCAAAGGAATAGGTCGAACCTTTCAGGTGGTAAAGCCATTTGGTGCTATGACCGTATTAGAAAATACCATGGTTGGTGGTTTTATTCGTACCAGTAACCGTGCCAAAGCTCGGAGCATAGCCGAGCGAGTATTGGAGCAAGTAGGATTAGATTCCAAAGCCAACTTATTGGCCAAGAACCTTACTTTAGCTGATCGTAAACGTTTGGAGGTAGCCAAGGCACTGGCAACTGAACCTAAAATTCTTCTACTAGATGAAGTTTTAGCTGGTCTAAACCCTACCG
>DLUN01000154.1:2963-3714 GCA_003444615.1 Syntrophomonas sp. | reverse complement strand
ACAGAAATAAAACCAGAATCTAATACAGATAAAAATATCTTGATATTTATCTAAAAACAACTTATTATGAAGGGGAAAGGCAAATATGTGGTGGGCTAAGGGAGACCTGTCTGGGTGGCCTCATTAGAAAACCAATATTTTAGCGATGGGGATGTATTTGTAGTTAACAATTCTAATCGCCAAAATATTGGTTTTTTGATATGGTAAATTGCCAAGGGGGATTCATCGTGTTATCAGAAGATAAACGTAGTTCGATAATAGACGTTACTGATGGGATCAAATTGGATGATATTCAGCGCAGGAAGTTGCAGCATGAATTTAAGCTATATATGGAACAATATTTTAAGAGAAAACTAGGCAAAGGAGTAGATCATACCAAAATTGTGATCTGGGAAGATATGCTTATTATCCGGGGGGAAGGATTTCTTACCGAACCGGAAAAATACATCGTGGCAACGGCTGAGGGTGAACCGGTAGTTAGAGCGGCGCGACTGCAGGTAGCCCGGCAGCACTCTCTTGACAATGTACCTTATTTTGAAGAAAGGCTCCAAGCTAAAGTCATTCATCAAACGTATGATATCGAACCTGAAAATGATTTTTGGATGCATGTAATGGTATTCAATCGTATCTTGACCCAATGACTTTGGCTGAAAACTTTATATGTTGGTGGATCGCGAAGTTACCGTAAGGTTGCTTCAAGGTAGACCGGTATTCTTGAATGCAAATGAAAAGAACATCGGTCTTTTATTTT
>DLUN01000154.1:1170-2760 GCA_003444615.1 Syntrophomonas sp. | reverse complement strand
GTGTAGAAATCTGGGGGAATATAGGAGGTTAGGAAAATGGCAGATACAATGAAAGCATTGGTTTATAGGGGACCAGAAAAAATTGCTCTGGAAGACGTGCCAGTACCCAAAATATTAGAACCCGATGATGCGATTGTTAAAGTGACCACATCCACTATTTGCGGAACTGATATTCATATCTGGCATGGCGGCATGCCAGAAGTGGAAGCACCGCGAATCATTGGGCATGAATTCTGTGGTGAAGTTGTTGAAGTAGGCCCAGCCGTGAGAAATGTTAAAGTAGGCGATAAGGTAGCTGTGTCATGTGTTACCCAGTGTGGCGAGTGTTTTTACTGTGTCCGGGGTATTTATTCCCATTGTACCACTGGAAGTTGGATCTTCGGTTACATGATTGATGGGTGCCAGGCTGAATATGTACGGGTACCGCACGCCAACTTTGGGTGTCATCATATTCCCGAAGGCCTGACCGAAGAAGACGTACTCTTCGTAGGTGACATACTGTCCACAGGTTATTTCGGCGCTGAACAGGCTTGTATTGAGCCGGGTGATACAGTTGCTGTAATGGGCAGCGGACCAGTAGGCATGTGTGCCATGGCCGCGGCTAGATTATGGGGCCCGGCCCGGATAATTGCCGTTGACGCTATTGATGAGCGGTTAGATGCGGCGATTAAAAATGGTGTAGCTGATATGGGGCTTAATCCAACCAAAGTCAATGTTCCCGAGGCTATTAGAGAACTGACCGATGGACGTGGTGCCGACCGGTGTATCGAAGCAGTGGGAGCAAAACCTACCTATGAGCTGGCTCTGGATGCAGTGAGACCGGGAGGGAATGTTTCCATTATTGGCGTTTTCGAGCAACCTCAGACCTTACCGATGAACACCTTATGGATTAAAAACATCAGAATCAGCATGGGTCTGGTTAATGCTAACCGTATTCCGGAATTGATCAGCCTGATTAAGGCTGGGAAAATAGATACTAATTTCTTGATCACTCACCGTGCTCCGCTAAACGATATCCTCAAAGGTTATGATGTTTTCGGTAACAAGAAAGATAATGTACTTAAATGGGTTGTTACTCCTTACGTGAAATAGCCGATAGCTATATAAATTCATATAAGGTTTCCTGTCCTGTACACGTCGGCAGGATTCATGCTCAAATAATTTAGTTTTGGCCACCTGGCATTTTAGTTACCAGGCGGCTCTTTTTTTGCCCAGGGGTGTATGGCGATGGGAAAGCTCTTGGCTGAGGGCGGTAATCAAAGATGGCCATGGAAGTAGAATATACTGAAAGCTCTACAGTACTTAAATGGGGCATAAGTAAGAGAGTCGGGTGTAGGCGCCCGACTGTTGGCTAGGCTTTTTTACAGGTGCCTTACTATTTTTTATTACTGCTTTTACTGCTATTTTGCTTGTAGTTTAGGCATGCAGGTGGGTCATCATTAAACCAGTCTTGCAACCCCTTAGGGTAGTAAAGGGGCATCTTTTCCCTAATCAACTGCCAGGGCAGATCGTCAAAGGTACCGAAGATCTCCACATATTCAATAAATCGACGACCGATAAGGTCAGTTTCGGGAAGCAAAGTGTCATCAT
>DLUN01000154.1:436-946 GCA_003444615.1 Syntrophomonas sp. | reverse complement strand
GGAGTCAAATGATTGCGTATAGCAGCTAAAACCAGTCGGCTGGGAATTCCTGCTGCCCGCCCCAAGGAGGTAAACAGGATGGCCTTTTGCAAACAGTAACCCGTACCCATCCTAAAAACCTGGGAGGACTTGTAGTAGAGTGGATTACCAGTGACTGCATACATGTTATAAGGGATCTGGTCTCGGACCAATAAAAAAAGCTTTTGAAGGGCTTCGATTTGATCTTTACATCCCTCGGTTATCTGGCTGACAGTTTGCTGTATGGCAGGATGATCACAGTCTAAATAGTAAGTGGGTTTTAGATAATTGTTCATAAAACGACTCACTTTCACTAAATATTTAACTATTATTATATAGGTTGCTGGGGTTTGATGGAAGAAGCACAAAAGTTTGGTTAATGGTTGTGGACATATGGACAACGTGCAAAAGGGGCTTATGCATATGAAAGTGCACCTTGAGGCGCCACATCTTAATGGCTTAAACAAAGGTGCACTTTAATTCAGGCTTTTT
>DLUN01000154.1:0-190 GCA_003444615.1 Syntrophomonas sp. | reverse complement strand
TTGCAAGGCAATCTCTTTGAAATCACGAATTTCTTTGGTTAAGTCAATAACCTCTTGATTAAAGCGTACTAGGCGGGGGATGAGGAATGGTTTCGGCAAGTCACCAAAGCCGGGCGGCAGATGACAGCCAGCCAGCTTCTCTGGTAACAGCCAGTTTTCAAAAGCCTGAGGCACTTCCATGGATTCCAGA
>DLUN01000116.1:517-4365 GCA_003444615.1 Syntrophomonas sp. | reverse complement strand
CTATGCTTATGCTAAGATGGGTCTTACCGGTTCCTGGAGGACCTATAAAAACCACGTTCTCTTTTTTGCGTATAAACTCACATGTGGCAAGATTTGTATTTGGCAAGTAGAAAATGATGAATTCGGCAATGAAAAAATGCAGAGTTTGCCATCACGCTAGGTAATCTTTCTCCCCCAAAGATTCGGGGAGATTTCAGTTCGCCATACTTGTAATACTGTCCTCTTTGTTGTCTGACTGGTTGACGGCTATCGTGGAGAGTGCCCTCTGCAGGCGGTAGCTCTCCCCTTCAAAGGCCAGGATATGGGCATGATGGACCAGACGGTCGATAAGCGCCGCTGTGAGGCGGTTATCCCCCAGCACGGTATTCCATTGGCCAAACTGTAAGTTAGAAGTAACAATAATACTTTGCCTTTCATACGCTTGGGCTACAACGTTGAATAGGAGTTCAGCCCCCTCACGGAGAAGTGGCACGAAGCCGAGCTCGTCGATGATAATCAGATCGACTTTTTCCAGCTCTGCCATTAGCCGCCGCAAACGGCCCTGACGGTGATTTTCCAACAGGGCATTGACGAGGTCCAGGCAGCGGTAGAAACGGACGCTTCTCCCTTCCATACAGGCCCGAATCCCCAGGGCGATGGCCAAATGCGTTTTGCCGGTTCCCACGGCCCCAAGCGCCAGCACGTTTTCACGGCGCTCGATGAAGGTGAGTTCTGCCAGGTCAGTGATGGTGGTGGAACCTGGCAAGGTAACAGGGCTCCAATCAAATTCTTCTAATGTCTTATGTGCCGGGAAACCCGCCCGCTTGATGAGGTTTCGGATTTTCTTGGCATGACGTTCCTCAAGTTCGGCTGCGAACAGGTCGGTCAGGTATTGTTCCCGGTCATGGTAGGTGACCTCCAGGTAAATAGACGGGATATGTGCCAGCTTTAAGGCCTTACATTGCTCCTTCAACGATAGCTTGGCCACGGAGTTCACCTCCTTTCCGGGCCGCCTGTGGCACCAGCCGGTCATATGCTTTGATCTCTGGCGTATAACGTCTGACGCTGTCTGGCGTATAGGTCTCGTTCAAAGTCTCCAGGGGAGCGTCCGGGAATGTGATACGGTACAGCTTATGACGGATTAAGGCGCTATCCAGCGCATGGTATACCTGGCATTTCGTGGCCTCCTCCAGGGCCTGGGCTATAGCCTCAATGGTGAATCCTTCTTCCAGGAGGGTATGAATGAACCTTAGCCGTTCCTGGTATTGCGCCGGATCACATTCCTCCAGGTACTGCCGAACTTGCTCGGGGAGGAACCGGTACATGGTGGCGTGCCGGGCACCTCTGGGTTTGCGGATAAAAATTCTAAAGTATCCTTTCCAGTCAACGGGCTGGGTTTTCAATGTGTAGCGGCGCGGGAGGCTGGCTAAACGCTCCTCATTGCGGCTGAAGACCTCCACGCGGTCCCACCAGAGCTTGAGAAGCACCCGCTCTCCAATCTGGGCGCTTGGTACCGAATAAACTTCCCCATGGAATTGCACCTGGCCATATTTATTTATACGGGCAGTCTCGAACCGGACTGGTTCAAAAGGGATTGTGGGCAGGGGAAGGAGTGCTTTTTTGTCCTCCTCCCACAGTTCGGCAATTGTAACTTTCTTCTCGTAGTGGGGGCGCTGCATATCTTCTAAGGCCAACCGGTAAAGCTCAGCCGTTAATTCCTCGTAACTTGAAACCGTCGGGTATGGTATGAGCCAGTTGCGCCGTGTATAGCCCACTTTGTTCTCAACGTGGCCTTTTTCGTTGCCCTTGCTAGCGTTACAGAACTTGGCCTCAAACCGGTAGTGGAGCATGAACCGGCGAAAGGTTTCGGTTAATTCCCGTTGTTCACCTTTCCCAACACTCACAACTGCTGCCGAAAGGTTATCGAACCAGATTTCCGGCGGAACGCCGCCTATCCACTCGAAAACCCGGATCATAGCGTAGAGCAAGCACTCCGTATTTTCGCAAGGCAGCGGTATACAAAAACCTGCATTGCTGTATGGGAAGGAAAACGCTAAATACTTGATTTCCCTCAGTGCTCCATCCCACACCATGTGGCTAGTCCCAAAATCCACCTGGGCTCGTCCGGGTGGGTGCTCCAACCGTAAGTATTTCTCTTGTGCTTCAGCATATAGTTCTTTTTTGCGGCGAGATACGTAAGCCCTAACTGTTCTATCCGAACCTTGAAAACCATGTTCTTTGACTAGCTGCCTATGTATAGAGGCTGCGGTGCGGCGCTCTTTACGTGGCTTGAGCATGTCCTCCATCAACCAGGTATCCACGATGTCCAAAAAAGGTTCCATTACCGGCTGCCGGCGTTTGGTCTGCTGTATGGGTTTATTCCAGTCGTCTTTTTTAGCATATTTAGCTGCTGTTCGCCAATTGACACCAACTCGCCGGCTGATTTCGGCAATACTACACTCTTCTTTCTCGTAAAGATGTTTGATATACTGTTGTTGGGCCATTGCTATCACCTCTTGAATTCCCTCCTGCCTTTACCTTTAGTTCAGAAGGGATTATTCTAGAACGTGATGGCAATGTCCTCTTTTTGCTTAGCTAAGCTATGCACTTTTTGCTGCCGTTTTATGCAATTCTATTATGCCATAAACAGAGGTGATAGAATTAATGCCTGAGACAATTTTTTATAGCATACACTATAGTTTCATTTCATTCAATAAATCGATAAAAACCTTTAGTGTTGCTGACATCCATTGGATTTTATGACAAAGCACTTGAGGGATTATCCCCAAGTGCATATAAAAAACTCTATTTCAAGACTTAAAAAATCTATCAACTTAACTGTTCCCAAACTATACAGCTGAATGGGTACACTCCAAACTTCCTCTTACTTCCTCGTCATTATGCTTTCTGACGACATAATACTATGAATCAAACTTAATTGTAATTACATCCGAATCAAAAATTGTATCCCATGTCTTAGTGTTAAACGTATGGAAAATCAATTCTATTTCATCGATAGACGTTATTTCGTTTTCTTCCAATTGACTCTCCAGGAATGTAATTTTGTCATATGCTGTTTTTCCTGCAAGGACATCACACGAGAATATAGCATCCACCATGAACCCATTTACCGATACTTCCCTTACTTGTACAGTCACATCTTCATCCCTATTGTTTTCAACATATACAAAAACATCTGCACCCCAAATACTGTCTTCTACATTCAATTTCTTTACCACAATTTTAATACCGTTTTTATCTAGGGCTAAAAAGCCGCTATCATCATATTCCTGAACGTATGACGGATCAGCAGAAGTTGTTATCATAATTGCTTCAGAATCAAAAATTGTATCCCAAGTTTGAGAATCAAAAATATGAAACTTTAATTCAATGTCTTTTATGACTTCTATACCCGCCTGTTCCAAATCTGAATTCATTATTATTATTTGATCATTTGCTTTTTTTCCACCTGCAACTTCACATGAAAACATGGTTTGAACCATGACTCTGTTTACGGCACTGTCTCTGGTTTGAACAATAATTGTTCCATCTGTATTGTTTTCAACAAGAACTTTCAGTGAAGGCCCAAATAAACCCTTAGGTTCAAATCCTTTCAGAGTGATTTTAATCCCATCTTTATCCAGCAGTACCTGCTCACTGACTATAGCTTCTTTTTTTTCATCCCTGCTTGGATTGATGTCCTTTTCTGTCGTAATGTTTTCTTTTGAAGTCATGTTTTCAACGTCACCTTTGCTTGAGGTCTGGTCTACCTGTATGTCGTTCCTTTGAGTTGGAGATGAGCATGAAGTAAAAAGCAATAAACATGGAATTAAAACAAAAAGAAATAATCTCTTATACAAGTATTTCAT
>DLUN01000116.1:0-326 GCA_003444615.1 Syntrophomonas sp. | reverse complement strand
TTCAATATTTTTCAACTTTTTTCTTGTTACTATATTAGGAGAAATCATATAATTTTCTCAGCTTGTCTTTGACGTTCTCATTTTATGTATATCATTGGAATAAATCTGATATAATCGGCGACCTGTTGACAGCAACCAGAATGATACCTTGTTTTATTTAAAGATTTTCTCATAAAAAAGAAAGAATAAATGATATAATATTTTAAACAAATAAAAAAGTGAAAATTTAAAATCAATAGGGAGGAATAAAAAGATCATGTATAATTAAGTTCGCAAAATAAAAAGAAGGAAAAACCATCGGCCACTCCGAATTTGGTAAGTGACGA
>DLUN01000018.1:5378-6165 GCA_003444615.1 Syntrophomonas sp. | reverse complement strand
TAGGTTGGATGGAGCAAGGGCCAGAATCGGAGATAGTGATAAGCAGTCGGGTGCGATTAGCTCGCAATCTCCAGTCAGTTCCCTTTCCCCACCTATTAGATGATAACACTGGTAAACTCTGCTGGCAGCAGGTAAAAGAGGCTTGGCAAAAAAGCTCCCTGAAAGCAGAGCTGGAGTTACTGAGCTTCAAAGATGTGGCCGCTTTGGATCGCCAGATCCTTATGGAAAAACACTTAATAAGTCCTAATCATGCCAAAAACAATAAATTTTATCAGGGGCTATTGGTGAATCGTGATGGCTCTTTGTCCATTATGGTTAATGAAGAGGATCACCTGCGTATCCAATGTCTGATGCCGGGCTTACAGATGGAGGAATGTTATAAAAGGGTTCAGCAGGTAGATGACGAACTGGAGAAAAATCTTAATTTTGCCTTTGATGAACATCGCGGCTACTTAACGGCTTGTCCTACCAACGTGGGTACGGGAATGAGGGCGTCAGTTATGCTGCATTTACCGGCTATAGTCATAACCGGACAGCTCAATGCCGTTATCCATTATATTGGACAATTGGGTTTAACCGTTCGCGGTATTTATGGAGAAGGCAGTGAAGCCATGGGTAATTTCTTTCAGGTATCTAATCAAATAACCCTGGGGCAGACCGAAGAAGATATTATTACTAATTTAAGTGCGGTTACCCGCCAGGTAATTCAACAGGAGCAGATGCTCAGGGAAAACCTGAAGACCCAGATGAATATTCGCCTGGAGGATAGAGTATGCCGTGCTTATGG
>DLUN01000018.1:4952-5139 GCA_003444615.1 Syntrophomonas sp. | reverse complement strand
AATATGGGTATAATTGAAGGCATTCAACCCTACGCCTTAAATGAATTGGTAGTTGCTATTCGCCCGGCTCATTTGCAAAAGCGAGCCGGTAAAGAAATGGACCCCACCAGCCGGGATATCCACAGAGCAGAAGTTATTAAGGAAAAACTAATCGCTAAAAAAGCCAGGCCGGACGGTTCCCCGGCCA
>DLUN01000018.1:0-4702 GCA_003444615.1 Syntrophomonas sp. | reverse complement strand
GCTCGCCAGCTGAATCATCCGGCCATTGGTACGGAACACATTTTATTAGGTCTTTTGAAAGAAGGAGAAGGAGTAGGCGCTCGGGCTTTACTGAGCATGGGTGTAGACTTAGATAGAGTACGCAGTGAAGTAACTAGGGTTATAGGTCAGGGGACTGCGGAAGCTGAGGCCCCAGATGGAGATTTGCCGGTGACCCCCCGGGCCAAAAAAGTCTTCAATTTGGCATTTGATGAAGCCCGCCTACAAGGGGTAAATTATGTAGGAACAGAACACCTTTTGCTAGCTTTGCTCAGGGAAGAAGAGGGTGTTGCTGGTCAGGTGTTAATTGAAATGGGGGTAAGGCTTGAACAACTGCGTCAGCAGGTAATGACTCTGTTGGGCGGTGATACGCAAGCAAATCCCCAGGCATCTGCCTATCAGGATCCCCAGGCCGGTCATTTTTCGGTTCCTCAGGGGAACAGCAAGCGCAAGCCGAAAAGCAAGACACCTACCCTGGACTCATTCAGTCGTGATCTTACTCAGGATGCCATGGAAGGACGCCTGGATCCGGTTATTGGACGTAATAAGGAAATCGAACGGGTTATTCAGGTCTTGTCAAGACGCACCAAAAACAATCCGGTGTTAATCGGTGACCCGGGAGTGGGTAAGACTGCTATTGTTGAAGGTCTAGCCCAGCGAATAGTTGAAAACCAGGTACCAGAAATACTGGGCCGCAAGCGGGTAATCGCTCTGGATCTTTCTGCTATGATTGCCGGAACCAAATACCGGGGCGAATTTGAAGACCGGCTCACCAAAATCGTGGCCGAAATCAAGGCCGCCGGTGATGTCATAGTATTTATAGATGAATTGCATACCATTGTGGGGGCTGGTGCGGCTGAAGGTGCTATCGATGCTGCCAATATCTTAAAACCTTCTCTAGCCCGGGGTGAATTCCAGTGTGTAGGTGCCACCACTTTGGATGAATACCGCAAACACATAGAGAAAGATGCCGCCTTGGAAAGACGTTTTCAACCTATTACAGTGGATGAGCCGACTCTGGAAGAAAGTATAGAAATACTTAAGGGTCTGCGGGATCGATATGAAGCCCATCATGCCGTTAAAATAAGTGATGATGCTATAACCGCAGCCGTTCAGCTGTCATCCCGCTATATCAGTGACCGTTATCTGCCTGATAAAGCTATTGACTTGATTGATGAAGCATCTTCCCGGGTTCGCCTGGCCAATTATGTAGTGCCCGATGATATTAAAGAAAGGGAAAACCGCCTGCAGGAGATCATTAAAGAAAAAGAAGAAGCCATTAACGCTCAGGAATATGAAAAGGCCGCCCAGCTGCGGGATGAGGAACAAAAGCTCAAAGAACAAATCGAAACTGAGCGCAAGGAGTGGGCCAATAAACGCAGCCTGGAAATGGGGACCGTTGGAGAAGAAGAAATAGCGGCTATAGTATCTAGTTGGACAGGTATACCGGTCAGTAAACTGGAGGAAGAAGAAAGCCAGCGCCTGGTGAACTTGGAAGAAATCCTGCATAAAAGGGTAGTAGGTCAGTCAGAAGCAGTAAAAGCGGTAGCCCGTGCAGTTAGAAGAGCCCGGGCCGGCTTAAAAAATCCTAAACGCCCCATAGGCAGCTTTGTTTTCCTGGGTCCAACTGGCGTTGGTAAAACTGAGTTGGCCCGAGCTTTGGCCGAAGCTATGTTTGGCAGTGAAGATGCGGTTATCCGTCTGGATATGTCCGAGTACATGGAAAAACACGCCGTAGCTCGAATGATAGGGTCTCCTCCTGGCTATGTAGGTTATGATGAAGGGGGACAGCTCACCGAGAAAATACGCAGAAAACCTTACTCGGTTATATTATTAGACGAGATAGAAAAAGCCCATCCTGATGTTTTTAATATTTTGCTGCAGGTTTTGGAAGACGGACGCTTAACCGATGGACAGGGACGGACAGTAGATTTTCGCAATACCGTGGTTATCATGACCTCTAATGTGGGAGCCGAATCAATACGCCATGCCAAAAGAGTGGGCTTTACCAGTGGGGATGACCGGGAAGCTGACTATCAACAGATGAAAGAACGCATGATGGAGCAGATGAAGCATACATTCCGTCCCGAGTTCTTAAATAGAATTGATGAGACTATTGTATTCCAAAGTCTAACCGAAAAAGAACTCAAGGAAATCGTGGACCTGCTTATGGAAGAACTGAAAATCCGGGTTGCTGAAAACGGTTACAGTCTGCAGGTAACTGAATCAGCCAAGGACTTAATACTGAAAGAGGGTTATGACCCTGCTTTCGGAGCCCGACCGCTAAAACGGGCCATCCAAAGGTTGGTAGAGGATAATGTGTCTGAGGAGATCTTAAAAAGAAACGTGGTTCCAGGAGACACCATTATGGTGGATGCCATTGATAATGAAATCGTAATCAGAAAAACAGTTAACGCATAACTTGGCTAGTAGCAGGAAATCCCCTGGGATTTCCTGCATTTTTATGGATAATTAGACAAAAAGCAGTGTTTTTTCAACAGATATAGTACTGATTAAGGTATAATAATTTTAGGTGATTTAATGAAAAGAATAACAACTCGCTTTGTGTGCAGCGAATGTGGATATGAGTCTTCCAAGTGGCTAGGTCGCTGTCCCGGTTGCTCCAATTGGAACAGCCTTATTGAGGAAACAGTAAACCAGGTTAAAAATTCGACCTTGTCTGCCATTAATTATCCCGTATCTTTACAGGAGATTACCCAGGACGCGTTGCAGCGTATGCCCAGCGGTAATTCAGAATTGGACCGGGTTTTGGGAGGAGGAATTGTCCCTGGCTCTCTTATACTTTTAGGAGGAGATCCCGGTATAGGCAAGTCCACACTGCTGCTTCAGGTAGCCAGTGGTTTAGCTCGCTCTGGACAAAGGGTGGTCTATTTATCTGGAGAAGAATCCATGAAACAGATCCGCCTGCGTTCTTTGCGTCTGGGTATAGAGGATGACGAAATTTTTCTGTTAAACGAGCAAAACATTGATCAACTGGAAGCCAGCCTGCAGGAGCTGTCTCCCCCCGTAGTCATAATTGATTCCATTCAAACGGTATATACCTCAAGGGTTAGCTCCATTCCTGGCAGTGTAGCTCAGCTGCGGGAGTGTACAGCTCTTATCCTGGAGTATGCTAAACGTACTGAAACCACCTTTTTTCTGGTGGGGCACGTAACCAAGGAAGGAGCTCTGGCTGGTCCCCGGGTGTTAGAGCATATAGTGGATGTGGTTATTTATTTCGAGGGCGATAAAAATACTTCCTTTCGTCTCCTGCGAGGGGTTAAAAACCGCTATGGTTCTACTGATGAGATCGGTTTGCTGGAGATGAGTGGCCAAGGTCTAGTGGAAGTAAACGATCCTTCTTATGTTTTCTTGAGTCTGGGGCAGAATATCAGCAGTGGTACGGCGGTGTCTTCTAGTTTTGAAGGAAGCCGCCCCTTGTTGATTGAAGTACAGTCACTGGTAGCTAGTTCAGGACCGGTCTATGGAAGAAGGATGGCCTCAGGTATCGACCAAAACCGCCTGGCGCTTATCATAGCTATTATTGAAAAACGACTGGGCTACCCTTTGGCCGCCCATGATGTGTACTTAAAGGTAACCGGAGGCCTCTTTTTAAGAGATCCTTCTGTTGATTTGGCCATTGCGGCAGCCATCATATCCAGCTACCAGGAGAAACCTATAGCTGCTGATACTGTATTCATAGGCGAGTTGAGCCTATCCGGACAGATTCGGCCGGTACCTTTTTTAGAGCAGCGCTTGAAAGAAATTGATAGAATGGGGTTCAGGAAAGTGATACTGCCGGAAATTGCTGTGGGAAGGGGCTCTCCAGGCTTGCGTCTGGAGATTAATGAGATACGAACCATTGATGATTTAGTGGAACGTATTATGGAGGGGTGATGTGGTGGAAGACATTTATCAAGGCGATTTTCGTAAGTACCTGCAGATGTTAGCTCCGGGAACCCTATTTAGGGTGGGCATTGAAAATGTATTGCATGCCAATACCGGAGGACTGATTGTGGTGGGGGACTCTCCTGATTTAATGAAGCTGGTCAGCGGGGGCTTCCATATCGATTGTGAGTATACCCCAGCACGGTTGTATGAGTTAGCTAAAATGGATGGGGCTATTATTATGAATAGTGATGCCTCCCGGATTTTGATTGCTAATGCCCAATTGGATCCAGATGCTAACATTCATTCCAATGAGACCGGTATCAGACATCGTACTGCCGAAAGAGTAGCCCGGCAGGTGGGGGTTCTGGTGGTAGCCATATCCCAGCGACGACAAGTGGTTACCCTGTATCATGGTAATACTACTTTCCGCCTGCGGGACCTTTCCACCATACTGGTCAAGGCCAATCAAGCTCTGCAAACCCTGGAAAAGTATCGCAATGTGCTGATCAGAGAACTGCAGAGATTAGGTGGACTGGAATTCGAAGATATGGTAACCGTGTCTGAAGTATGTCAAGTGCTGCGCCGCAGCATCAAAGTTCTGCATATTGCCCAGGAGATCGAAAATTATATTATTGAGCTGGGGACAGAAGGCCGTTTGGTTAAAATGCAGTTGGATGAACTGGTGGCCAATGTGCATGAAAACGCTCTCTATATCATTTAAGACTACTTAAATAGCGAAGAACGTACGCCGGATGACATAATGAATGTTTTGCGGCTAGGTTTTGAAGATGAC
>DLUN01000053.1:1814-8677 GCA_003444615.1 Syntrophomonas sp. | reverse complement strand
AATAAATACATCCAGACTCCCCAGGGCTTGTTTGAGTTGAAATACTTCTTCAGTACCGGGGTCAAATGTTCCCGCGGGAGAGAAAAAGTATCAGCTCGCAGTATTAAAAAGAAAATAGAGGACCTGGTGGCCCAGGAAGATCCCACCCAGCCTTTAAGCGATGAAGTAATCTCCCAGACTCTGCAAAAAGAGGGTATTTGCATCTCCCGCCGTACGGTAGCTAAATACCGCAATGAACTGGGTATTGCTTCTACCATGGCCCGGCGTCGTTATTAACATTGAACAAAATAGATAACCGTTTCCAGTTTTATATGTATCAAAAATTATACATTTGTGCTATAATAAATAAGGCTTAACCGCTTAATTGTGTTTGAATATTATCTCGGCGGGACAGTTTTGCCCCTATATCAAATTTATGTCCCGTTGGTGAGAGGCAGTTATTATGGACCAGCTTTTTAGTCTGATGGAACGTTTCGCCCCTGAAGCGCTGGAGCTGATGATTGTTCGCTATCAAATACTGCGCCAGGTTTTTTACCAAGAACCAATAGGGAGACGTCAGATAAGTAAATCACTGGGTTATCCGGAGCGAACGGTGCGCAGTGAAGTGGAAACTCTGCGTACCAAAGGAGCATTATATACTACTGCCGCTGGCATTTTTCTCACCTCTTATGGCCAGTCATTATTAAGAGAAATAGATCAGTATATCCCTTTCTTATACCGTACCCAAACATTAGCTTACGAAATTAAGAATATGTTTAACCTCGTCGAAGTGGTGGTGGTTCCCGGCGATTGTACCCAAAATCAACTGGTTAAAAAGGACCTGGGAGCGGCAGCGGCCCGTTATCTGCAGCGTATTCTCAAACCGGGCTGTATTTTGGCTGTTACGGGAGGCACTACCTTAGCGGAGATGGCTGCGGCTATGGACCATGGGTCGGTTATGGAAAACGTATTGGTGGTTCCCGCCCGGGGTGGTTTAGGTGAAGAGATGGAGCAGCAGGCAGGAACAATTGCGGCCCGTATTGCCAATAGCCTGGGAGCCCAGTACCGGCTTTTGCATATACCTGATAACCTGGAGGAAAGCACCGCCCAAGTGCTCCTTCAAGACAGCCATGTGCATGGGATTATTCAGACTATAAAGTCCAGTGATATTTTGGTGCACGGTATTGGTTCAGCTTTGGAAATGGCTAGTCGTCGCAATTTTACCTCCGCTGAGCTGGAACAGCTGCGAGAAAGCGGGGCAGTGGGAGAAGCCTTGCGATATTATTTCGATAAAGCGGGCAAAATAGTTTTTGAAGTGGCTGGTATTGGCCTGGAACAGTCTGATCTCGCGAAAATTCCTGAGATTGTGGCTGTGGCAGGTGGAAGTCATAAAGGTGAGGCCATTCGAGCGGTATTAAATGGCTGCCGCACCACTGTTTTAATTACAGATGAAGGCGCCGCTCTAAAAATTTTAAGCAATAATAAGAAAGGGTGATGGTATGGCGGTCAAGATAGCTATTAACGGGTTTGGCCGTATCGGCAGACTGGTTGGACGTATTGCCATGCAGCGTGATGATGTGGAAATTGTGGCCATTAATGATTTGGGAAGTATCAAGGCTAGCGCCCACCTGTTTGAGTATGATTCCCTGCATGGTCATTATGACGGCAAGGTAGAGGTAGATGGGCAGAACTTGGTCATTGATGGCAGGTCGATTCCTTACTTAAATGAAAAGGATCCGGAAAACTTGCCCTGGGAAGAGCTGGGGGTGCAAATAGTAGTAGAAGGTACCGGGCGTTTTCGTTCCCAGGATAAAGCCAGCAAACACCTGCAGGCGGGAGCTAAAAAGGTCATTATCACGGCTCCTGGCAAGGATGTAGATTTCACACTGGTTATGGGAGTTAACCATCAAAAGTACCGCCCCGAATACCAGGTGATATCTATGGCTTCCTGCACTACCAACTGTCTGGCTCCCGTGGCCCAGGTTCTCATGGAAGAGTTCGGCATTGTCAAAGGATTTATGAATACCGTTCATTCCTATACCAATGACCAGCGCATATTGGACTTGGAGCATAGCGATTTAAGGCGGGCCCGGGCAGCAGCCCAGTCGATTATTCCAACTACTACCGGAGCCGCCAGTGCCTTGGGTTTGGTGATTCCTGAACTGGAAGGAAAACTGGATGGCCTGGCGGTGCGGGTGCCTACTCCTACCGGTTCACTGCTGGATTTAACTGTGGAACTGGAACATGGGGCTAGTCGTGACCAGATTAATGCCGCCTTTTTCGCCGCCAGTAAAGGTAAATTAAAAGGTATTCTCCAATACACTGAGGTACCATTGGTGTCCAGTGACTACCGGGGCTCTGAGTACTCAGCCATTGTTGATGGACTGTTAACCATGACCATAGGAGACCGGATGGCTAAAGTTATTGCCTGGTACGATAATGAATGGGCCTACTCCGTCCGCATAGTGGATACGGTTTCTTTTATTGCGGGTCAGGGATTGTAAGGAATTTTAATGGGGGTGCTTCATTTTGCAGACTATAAAAGATATTCAGCTGCAGGGAAAAACCGTTTTGCTGCGTGTAGATTTCAATATTCCCATGAATAAGGACGGGACTATTATTGATGACAGCAAAATGAAAGCGGCTCTGCCTACCATAAAGTATATATTGGATCAGGGAACCAGACTAATCGTTATGAGCCATTTGGGCCGGCCCAAAGGTCAGCCCAATCCTCAGTACAGTATGAAACCGGTAGCTGCTCATCTCCAGAGTTTGCAGGAAAACAAAGTCATCCTGGCACCTGACAGTGTGGGCCCAGCGGTACAGGAAGCGGTAAGCAAGCTGCAGCCAGGGGAAATATTACTGCTGGAAAATCTGCGCTTTCATGGAGAAGAAGAAAAGAATGATCCCCAGTATGCCCGGCAGTTAGCTGACTTGGCTGATGTATATGTAAATGATGCTTTTGGCACAGCCCATCGAGCCCATGCTTCTACGGCGGGAGTGGCTGACTACCTGCCGGCCTACGCAGGTTTTCTCATGGAGCAGGAAGTTAACATGCTCCGGCAAGTGCTGGATCACCCCGAACCGCCCCGCATGGCTATTCTGGGTGGGGCTAAAGTGGCTGACAAAATAGGTCTTATAGATAACTTAATTAATAAAATGGATATACTCCTTATAGCAGGAGGAATGGGGAACACTTTTTTGTTAGCCCAAGGCCATGCTATAGGGAAATCTATCCATGAAGCGGATTTGGTGGATCAAGCTGCCAAGCTGCTGCAAAAAGCTCAGGAACGAGGCGTAACCATACTGCTGCCCACTGATGTGGTAGTGGCGGAAGCCATATCCCCCGATGCTGAAGCAGAAACCTATCCGGTTGACAGCATTCCAGCTGATAAAACCATTGCTGATATAGGTCCCCAGACTATTAAAACCTTCTGTGAGGCTGTTCAAAAGGCCCGGACTATAATATGGAATGGTCCTTTAGGAGTATATGAGTATGATCAGTTTGCCCAGGGAACCTGGGAAGTGGCCCGAGCCATAGCGGGTTCTCAGGCGGTAAGTGTGATTGGCGGCGGTGATTCAGCCGCTGCTGTACAGAACCTGGGACTGGAAAAGAACATTACCCATATTTCTACCGGTGGAGGGGCTACTCTGGAATTTCTGGAAGGACGCGTCCTGCCAGGAGTAGCGGTAGTAGAAAGGGCCGGCGCCCTGCATTAGGAAAAATCAAACTGGAGAGGTCAAACATTATGCGTAAAAAACTGGCGGTTGCTAATTGGAAAATGAATAAAACCCGCACCGAGACCCAGCAGTTTTGCCAAGAACTTAGACAGGCCCTGGAACAACTGCATGGGACAGAAGTAGTTATTTGCCCGCCTTATACTTACCTGGATCTAATAGCTGAACAGATGGGCAATACTTCCGTTAGCTGGGGAGGGCAAAACTGCTTTTGGGAAGAGCAAGGTGCTTATACAGGAGAAATATCCCCTCTCATGTTGCGGGACTTGGGCTGCAGGTATGTAATTATAGGTCATTCCGAACGACGTCAGGTATTAGGGGAAACTGATGCAGTGATCAACCGGAAAATGGCCGCCGCATTTCAGGCTGGACTTATTCCTATCATTTGTGTGGGGGAAACTCTACAGGAAAGAGAAAATAATTTAGCCCGGGAAGTGGTTAAGGAACAACTGGTGCAGGATTTGCACAACCTGGTACCGGCTTCCCACGGATTAGTGATTGCCTATGAGCCTGTTTGGGCTATTGGTACGGGAGTAAACGCCTCCTGCGATGATGCTCAGCAAATGATCGCATTTATCAGAGAGCAGCTCACCAACCTTTACGGAGAAGATAGGGCGGCATCGACTCCTATTCTATATGGAGGCAGTGTGCGTCCCGACAATATAACTGAATTCATGGCCGAAAAAGATATCGATGGCGCTTTGATAGGAGGCGCCAGCCTGGATGTAAATTCTTTTATTACCATTGCGAGGTCTATTGCCAATGTCTAAAAAACCAACCGTATTAATGGTCCTGGACGGATGGGGAGTGCGCCCCCCTGCTCCCGACAATGCTATAACCTTGTGTAATCCTTATAATTATGATGAACTGGTCCGTACGTTTCCCTACACGGAACTGATTTGTTCTGGCGAAGAGGTGGGACTGCCCCAGGGACAGATGGGCAATTCGGAAGTAGGCCACTTGAATATGGGCTCCGGACGGATTGTGTTTCAGGAGGTAACCCGCATAAGCAAGGCTATTAAGGAAGGCTCTTTTTTCACCAATTCGGCATTATTGGAAGCTCTGGAGTCCGCTCAAAATCATAAGGGCGCAGTCCATCTCATGGGCTTATTGTCCGATGGCGGAGTACACAGCCATATAGAGCATGTTAGGGGCTTATTAGAGTTGTGCCGCCGTCATCAGGTAGAGCGGGTATATATTCATGCCTACCTGGACGGACGTGATGTGGCTCCCCGCAGTGCTCTCCAGTATATTCAGCAGCTGCAGGAAACTATGAATAAACTGCAGCTAGGGGAATTTGCCACCATATCCGGCCGTTTTTACGGCATGGACCGGGATCGGCGCTGGGACCGGGTGCAAGCCAGCTATGATGCCATGGTATTGGGCGTAGGGAAAAAAGCCCCCAGTGCTATGGCCGCCGTAGAGAGCAGCTACGAAAACCGTATTACTGATGAGTTCGTGGAACCGGTGGTAATTGTTGATGAACAGGGCGAACCCCGGGGAACTATACAGGATGGGGACAGCATGATATTTTTCAACTTCCGGGCTGATAGGGCTCGCCAGATAACCCGGGCCCTGGTGGATCCAAACTTTGAGGGTTTTGAGCGCAGTAAGTGGCCTGAGATTCACTATGTTTGCATGACCCAGTATGACGCTGACTTGGATGTTCCCGTAGCTTTCCCCCCCCAGAATTTGGACAACACTTTAGGAGAAGTTCTGGCTCAAAATGGACTGAAACAGCTGCGTATTGCAGAAACGGAGAAATACGCTCATGTGACTTTCTTTTTCAACGGAGGTGTAGAGGAGCCTAATCCTGGGGAAGACCGCATCCTAATACCTTCTCCCAAAGTAGCTACCTATAACCTGCAACCGGCTATGAGTGCGGTGAAGGTTACCGATCGGGTTATCAGTGAGATTGAACGAGACTATTATGATGTCATTATCATGAACTATGCCAATCCTGATATGGTTGGGCACACCGGTGTTCTGGAAGCAGCTGTGGAAGCCTGTAGTATAGTGGATATGTGTATGGGCCGGGTAGTGGAAGCTGTTTTGGACCGGCAGGGTCATGTTTTGGTGACTGCGGATCATGGCAACTGCGAAATGATGGTTTGCCCTATTACCGGTAGTCCCCTTACGGCGCATACCACTGAATTGGTACCGTTTATTCTGGTATCGGAAAAGTATCGCCACTGCCAGCTGAGAAGCGGCGGTTCCCTGCGGGATGTAGCTCCTACTTTGCTGGACCTGCTGGGAATCAATATACCATCAGAAATGACCGGACGGTCCTTATTGGATTTAGCAACCTGAGCTAATTAAAGCTCTGCAAATAGATTATCAACTGATGCTAAGGTGAAGGGAGAAGAAATGATGAGTGCCATAATCGATGTGTATGCTCGTGAAGTATTGGATTCCCGGGGCAACCCCACCGTAGAGGTAGAGATAGTACTAGAAGACGGCACCATGGGACGGGCTATAGTTCCTTCCGGGGCGTCTACCGGAGCTTACGAGGCGGTAGAGCTGCGGGACGGTGATAAGGAAAGATACCTGGGTAAAGGGGTTCTCCAAGCGGTAGAAAACGTCAACACCATAATTGCCCCTGAAATAATGGGTATGGATGCCACCCGCCAGGCGGAAATTGACCAACTGATGCTGGAGTTGGACGGAACCCCCAACAAAGCCAAATTAGGAGCCAATGGCATCCTGGGAGTATCTTTGGCAGTAGCTCGAGCCGCAGCCAACTATTTGGCTCTGCCCCTTTACCAGTATATCGGTGGAGTGAATGCCCGTGAGCTGCCGGTTCCTATGATGAACATTCTCAATGGGGGCAAACATGCTGATAATAATGTAGATATTCAGGAATTTATGATAGTTCCGGTAGGGGCTGACTGTGTAACCGAGGCCATACGCATGGGAGTAGAAGTCTATCACAGTCTGAAAAAAGTCTTAACTCAGAAGGGGCTGGCCACGGCAGTAGGAGACGAAGGAGGCTTTGCGCCTAACCTGCCTTCCAATGAAGCCGCTCTGGATGTTATAGTACAGGCCATAACTGCTGCCGGATACGTACCCGGTGAAGATGTGTATTTGGCTTTGGATGTGGCAGCTACCGAATTATATAAAGATGGATACTATCACCTGGAGAGCAG
>DLUN01000053.1:1347-1547 GCA_003444615.1 Syntrophomonas sp. | reverse complement strand
GACAAACTAGGTCGCAGATTACAGTTAGTGGGTGATGACCTTTTTGTAACCAATTCGGAGAGACTAAGCCGGGGTATTGAAATGGGGGTATGCAACAGCATTTTAATAAAGGTAAACCAGATCGGTACGCTGACCGAAACCCTGCAGACCGTAGAAATGGCCAAAGAAGCAGGCTACACCTGCGTTATTTCTCATCGCTC
>DLUN01000053.1:737-1040 GCA_003444615.1 Syntrophomonas sp. | reverse complement strand
GGTCAGATTAAAACCGGGGCTCCTGCCCGTACAGATCGGGTAGCTAAATATAATCAACTTATGCGTATCGAGGAAGAATTGGAAGAGATGTCCCGCTACCGCGGTTTAAGAGCCTTCTACAACTTGGGTTAGTATGGTTTCTTGTCTTAGCAGGAGTTACTATGCTAAAATATAGCATGGCTCATCGGAATGTGGTGGAACGGAGGTGAAAAACATGCTCAAGACCGTGGTATTAATCGTACAAATAATCTGCGCAATTGGTCTGATTGCTACCGTACTTTTACAGTCAGGGAAGAGTGCCGG
>DLUN01000053.1:0-436 GCA_003444615.1 Syntrophomonas sp. | reverse complement strand
GTTTTTCTTGTTGCTACCCTGCTGTTATCATTACTGTAGTGTGCGATTGGAGATTATTTGGAGCGGGATAATTGATTTTTACGCACTAATGTAAGGAGATGATTAAGACCGTGGAAAATATTGTAACGTTTGCGCCTGCCGGCGGGGCTTTAGCCTTGCTATTCGCCATATATTTATCTGGCCGAATCAACAAAGCTGAGCCTGGTAATGAAAGAATGCAAGAGATTGCCGGACATATCCATGAAGGCGCAATGGCTTTCTTAAACCGGCAATATACTACCCTGGCAATTTTTGTGGTAGCAGTGTTCATAATACTCGGTATATTCCTTCCTGCAGAAAGTCACCCGTGGCAGACAGCCATCTGTTTCCTAGTGGGAGCTACTTGTTCCGCATTAGCTGGATACATAGGTATGACCGTAGCCACCAAAGCCAATGT
>DLUN01000090.1 GCA_003444615.1 Syntrophomonas sp. | reverse complement strand
TTTGCTATTATGCAAAAGTCTCAATTGTTAGGATGTTAACTATTACTGGTGCTAGATTGAGTGAGATCTTAGGGTTGCGGTGGACTGATGTAAACTTTGAAACCGGGGAGATCAGCATAATCAAAACCGTAGATTCCCGGAATCGCAAAGTTAAAGACAGGACTAAAACAAAGGCATCTAAGCGTAGAATTATTCTGGACACAGAGACATTAGACTACCTACAGGCCAAAAGACAGTCTGTAAAAATAGTCTCGCTGAGAGAAGATGAAAGGCTAGTCTTTGTTGCTGATGATGGGAGGCCAATGCGACATCGGGCAGTAGAATTAACCCTACATAGAATGCTGAAATCGGCAGGACTGCCTCAGATCGGGCTTCACAACCTACGCCATAGTGTTTTAACCTATATGAATGATATTGGAATATCATTAGCCGATATAATAGCTCTCTCAGGACATGCTAATATTACTAGCTTGCTACCTTATCTTCATCAGACCAAAACTGGGCTTAATCTTATCGATACGATTAAAGAGCAGACAAATAGGTAGCCAAATAAGTAGCTATACTTTAATAAATGCCGATATATAGGCGTTTAAGGGTAGAGGGATATGGTTCAAATCCTGTCATCCCGACCATTTTAATTTCTTAGCTAAAATCGTACAATAGCTAGACAAAACAGCGGGAAACCCCCGCTGTTTTCATTTGCAGCTCAATTCAGGGTATGTTTTCTATATCATTTTAGGTACTTAAACTAAGAAAGCTTCTTGCACTACATCCAGTGCCGATGTATCTCCTGCTTTGATTATGGCCAGGGTGGTTTCTATCTCGGGCACGATGTTTTGCAGGAAGAAGCGTGCTGCAGCTACTTTACCCTGATAGAAAGCGTAATCATAGTGGTCTGTTCCCAGTTCATTAATTTTCTTTTGAGCCACCAGTGCCATGTCCAGCAATACTTTGCCGCAGTAGATCTTGCCGGTAGCGTGCAGGATGCGGGTAGCATAAAGACCGATCATGCCGATCTTTCCTTGGCCCAGGTATCCGCCGATAGCTGCTTGGATTTGTCTATAGTTATCGAGCCCTTTTTGCAGTATTGCAAATTCCGTAGCGAAATCAGGATTACCCTTGTTCTCGTCAATAAAATCCTGTAGGGATTGCAGCCAGCCAGCAAATACGGTTCCTTTGCGCCTAGTCCATTTGCGTCCTATCAGGTCCAGGGATTGCAGGTAATTGGTGCCCTCCCATATGCAGAAGATTCTAGAATCACGCAGCATCTGGGATATAGGGTATTCTTCGGTGTAACCATAACCGCCGAAAACCTGCAATGCTTCATTAATGCATTGAAAAGCCATATCAGAGGCATAGGCTTTGATAATGGGGGTGGACAAATCCACAATATCTTTCGCCTTAGCGGCTAGTTCCTTATCATCACTCCATTCCGCTAAATCCAGTAAATATAAGTTGTAAACAATTACCGCTCGCAGAGCATCGATATGAGATTTTTGGAACATAAGATTACGTCTTATGTCCTCATGTCGAATAATGGGTACTCTTTCACCTCTGAGATCGGAAAGCAGGCGTCCTTGGATTCGCTGGGCAGCGTATTGAGCAGCATTATGGTAAGAAACAGCCGCAGCAGCCACCGCCCCATGACCAGTATTAAGGCGTTCTTCGTTCATCAACTTGAACATCTGATATGATCCCTGACCCTTGCCGTTTTCATCAGGGGGTTCTCCAAGCAGATAGCCCCGGCAATTGTTGTCCTCGCCAAAATTGATCATACAGGTGGCCGAGCCCTTCATGCCCATTTTATCTTCTATGCCTATGCAATTGATATCATTAAAAACCCCGGCTTCTCCATCTTCCGTGGGCCAATATTTGGGAACCACGAAAACAGATAGGCCTTTTAATCCCGGAGCACTTCCTTCCACCCGAGCCAGGACCAGGTGGACGATGTTTTCGGTGATGTCTTGCTCAGCTCCGGTAATAAAACATTTAGTGCCCTTTACTTTATACACACCCGGTTCATCAGTGGGATATGCCTTGGTGAGAAGATCCCCTAAATCGGAGCTTCCCCCCGGTTCGGTTACCGCCATGGTGCCGGACCACTGTCCGCTGAACATCTTGGGTAAAAAAAGGTTTTTCAATTTTTCGTCACCAAAGGTCTGGATCAAATTGCAGGCTCCCGTACTTAGCACAAAATAGGGTGCTAAAGCCGGATTGGCAGCGGCTAGGTATTCCCAGGCGCACCCCAGTATACACAGAGGCAGAGCTGATTCATCATCACGGTTTTTATTGCTGGGACCCAAACCGCTGGATTGGATAAAATGGTAGGCTTTCTTCATGGAATCAGGAACCTTAACTTTGCCGTTTTCAAACTGAGCCTGGATCTTGTCCCCATCTTTATTAGTGGGGGCTATTACCTCCTGAGCTATTCTAAAGGCATTGTTCAGTATGGCATCGATATCATCTATGCTGTACGTGTTTCTGAACCGATCAGTACCTAAGACCTTGGATAAATCCAGCCATTCCTTGAGAAGAAAAATGTGATCCCGGGTGGAATAAATAAAACCAGAAACCATCATACCATCCCCCTTTCGTATTCACCGGCAGCTTAACCAAGTCTTAACCGAGGAACCGCTTGCCTCTTCTGCTTTTTTAAGTTGTTCTAATGCATCGCCCCAGTTTTCCGTGGATTAAAAGTAAGCTGCGGTTTTATTCCCCTTCGATAAAATCTCTTTTTATCCTTTTATGGTATTGAGAGCAAAATATTCAATAATCCGACATTATACCTAAATAAAGCTGATTTTACTAAGGCGTGAGTAAACATTAGCTTGTAAATTTGCTAGTCATGGATTTTGGCACGAAACGTGCCAAAAAACTGGCAATGCCAATTGCCTGTGAATCCTTATTTTGCTGGATATGATTGCTAAAATCAGAATAGGGGTGATTCCATGACATTTGATGTAAGATTAAAAACTGGCTTTTTTAAGACCCAGCCTTATTTCCTCACTATTAGCCAAGGTCAAATAATCCTGACACCTCAAGATGCTGATGATGATGGTCGTTTAGTAATAGATGCTGATAATGTACAGTCCATTTATCTAACTTCAGGTGAGTTTGAAATCATTACCGATGTCATATACACGGGGATTTTGCCGGCTCACACTAATATAAAACAGCTGTCTCACCTTCTAGCCACCGAATTTGGTGAAAAACTGATAGTCCAGTACGAATTGACATAAATCAACTGGTTAAAGCCTGGCATTCGGTTCTGTTGCCCTGCTGTGTTTGCCGGGTATGTTACCAGCATGTTAGGCCCGTATGTTCTACAAATCGTTAATTAATATTCAGGAGGGATGAACAAGCCATGAACACAGCGGCACCCATGGATATACCTCGCTGGAAAACAGCACTCAACATGATGATCAACCCGGGGGAAGTCATAAAAACCCAAATGACTAAAATACCCTGGCCTTATTCAGTAATGGTATCCGGTTTGTCATTTACACTGTTTTTTCTGCAGACTGGTCTGGATATGTTGAAAGCCGGCCAGATCGGAGCAAGTACCGTTATCCTTATCACCGTGCTGGGACTTCTCTATGGCACAGTTGGCATAGTTTTGCTGGCGGTGATGGTTTGGGCCTTATCCCAGGCGGGAGAGCGGGGTTACACCCTGGAATGGGCTATATCTACCTTTGCCCTGGGGTATTCAGCTACCTTCGTCTATGCCCTGAGCGGACTGATCTTTTCCCTGGCTTTTGGCTGGAAGACAGCGGTGGCCTTTGGGGTTACCGGGGTTCTATGGGCACTCAGACCCACCTTATATACCATCAAGCAGATGTCAGGGGAACGAGTAGCTTTCAGTATTGCCATGACTACCCTCTGTGGAGCCATTCTCCTGATTGGCTGGGCAGTATTGGGAAAATTCGCTGGATAAACAGCAGTTGATTGAGGAGATAAAGATAGGAGGCTGACAAGGTGGACACTAGACTGGGATATGCACAAGGAGCTGGACCGGGCGGGGTAAAACTGTGGCCGGCTTATCTGTGTTTCATGATATTCGGGGTATTGATACCCTTTAGCAAACCGGATTACAAATTTACTACGGTAATATACTCCTTGCTTATTGCTATAGTGGTGGGTTTAATGGCAATAAATGTACTGATCCTGGTGTTTAACAGCGGTAATGCTGCTTTGCGTCAGACAGATGGAGGATTTGCCCGGGAAGCGGTGGGGACGGGTATGCTGTTTATGATCCCCTTCACCGTTCTGGCCATAATAGCCCTGGCCGTGCTGGGGTGGAATGCAGTCATGCCCTTTGCCTCGGCAGCCATCACCACAGCAGCGGCAACGGCAGGAGCTGAAGCCATGAAAAGAGGCGCTCAAGGGACCAAAAATGTAATGATTCCGACCCTGGTGGCAATGGTTCTTTCGACGGTATGGATGATGCTGACCAGCATTCTGCCTTAAGCGAACAGGAGGTGAAAGGCTTGTCGATTTTAACAATTGCGCAAAAGAAAAGGAGATTACATCATCATTTCCTGTTGGGTGTGGTCCTGTGCCTGGCATTTACCTT
>DLUN01000214.1:4494-4664 GCA_003444615.1 Syntrophomonas sp. | reverse complement strand
GCCATTGTTCCCAATGCCAGCCCTAAGCTATTGGAGGAAAGGATTCATTCTATTTGGGATAGGGTAAAGACATTTAATCAGGAGCATGGTGATTTTCCCATCAGCGTTTCTCTGGGTTATGCAGTTCGTCAAGACCCCCAGGTATCAATGTTGGAGGTTTTTAAGGAAGC
>DLUN01000214.1:0-4154 GCA_003444615.1 Syntrophomonas sp. | reverse complement strand
CTATTTAAGGAGGATGAACTGACCGAGGAAGAGTATCGCATATTGCAAAAGCACTGCGAAATCGGGCATCGTATTGCATTGTCAGTACCCGAATTGGTACTGATATCTGACTGGATTCTCAAACACCATGAATGGTGGAACGGAGAGGGTTATCCTTTGGGCTTAAAGAGGGAGGAAATACCCCTGGAGTGCCGTATTATGGCTATTGCTGATGCCTATGATGCCATGACTAATGAGCGACCTTATCGCCGGGCTAAATCTCACCAGGAAGCAGTTGAAGAGCTGCGGAACAAGGCTGGCAGTCAATTTGACCCTAAGTTGGTGGAGGTTTTCTTAAGGGTATTGGACTCTATAAAAGGGGATAACGAAAGTGGCCGATGATTTCCCAGCGTTCCAGGCAATCCTCCTCTACTGCTATTCCGGCATTGTGTATTACCAGTGGCCTGCCTGATCGGTGTTTCCGATCACTGATTACCCCACAGTGTTCTTCTCCATTATTAAAACGCCAGTAAACTATATCTCCCCACTGCCATTCATCAAGATGGCCTTCTACTTCACAGGTAAGGGACAGGCCATGGCGCTGAAAAAAGGTCATCTGGTTAGGAACCCGGCGATGGTCTATATTGGGGTCGGGCCTAATAAGTCCCCACTTCTGTGGGTAGACGGCAAAATTATATGTCATGTCTTCATGAATAAGCTGCTGGAGATCGATATCAGCTCTCCTTAAGGCGCGAATCACCACGTCGGTGCAGGCGCCCCGATCCGGGCTGACGTCGCCGCCCGGATAGCTTATACTCTGGTAACTGGCATCATACCTGGTGCCCTTTACAACTTCCTCTCGAGCTCCTATTACTATCCAATCAGCCTCAACCCGATCCTCAACGGGAATAGCCTCTACTGGTGAAGGCTGGGCTTGATCCGCCCACGTAAATGGTTGTGGTAATCTGTCGAAATGCTTATAGGTGTTCCAAGCTAGAATTACCAGTATCCCTATTAGCAGCCAAGCGGCCAGACCTTGTCTACGCATCTATGTAATCTCCTAGAAAAGCTATCTCTTAATACTAATGTAACATGAGACCAGCTCACCGCAAATCCCTGAGTTGTTCCTACTCTAAACAAAAGGGCTGTGATAGAATTAGATGGTCGACATAACTTGGGGAGAGTGAAAACGGCAATGGGTTGGAGCACCATATTAAGGGGCACGAAAAACGGTTTGGCCATCACCTGGGAATTAGCCCGGGTCATTATTCCGGTATTCTTTTGTGTAACCATACTAAAGTACAGTCCAGCTCTTCCCTGGATATCGGAGCACCTGGTGCCAATTATGCAACTGGTTGGTTTACCTGGAGAAGCAGCTCTGCCTTTGGTGTTAGGTTATTTTCTTAATATTTACGCGGCCATTGGCGCCATGCTTCCCTTGGGGATGAGCATAAAAGAAATAACTATCATGTCCGTAATGCTTCTTTTAGCACATAGCCTGCCTATGGAGGCAGCAGTGGCTAAGCAGACTGGCGTTCCTGTCTTTGGTTTAATCATGGTTAGAATAACTCTGTCATTTTTATCAGGCATGTTCTTTAATCTGATATTATAAGCAGGAGGTCACCTATGCTGGAGATTTTAAGGGAAGCTGTTTTCGGCAGTCTTATCAATGTAATACAAATTGCTCTAATTGTTATCCCGCTGATGGTCTTCATTGAGATTATCAAGGATTTGAATTGGCTGCGTTTGTTAACGGCAGCTATGGCTCCTTTAACCAGTTGGATGAAGCTTAAGAAAGAGGCAGGCTTACCGCTAGTTGCCGGCCTTGTTTTCGGTATTTCCTATGGTGCGGGTATTATCATTCAGGCTGCCCGGGAGGGCACTCTGGATTATCGTGACATATATATGATTAATTTGTTTTTGGTAATTTGCCATTCGGTTTTTGAAGATACCATATTATTTGCCGCTATTGGTGCAGCATGGCTTCCTGTTTTAGTATTTCGTCTGCTGCTGGCGGTTGTAGTATGCTTAGTAGTAGCCCGCTTTTGGCCCTCCTATCCAGAACATTTGTTCCGCGAAGGGCAAAAAGCAATGAAAAATGTGCTAGAATAGAATTAGCTAAAGATAAAGGCGGCAGATTATGAATCAGTTTATAGAAGGGTTAAACCAACAGCAAAAAGAAGCTGTCCTGCACACAGAAGGTCCCTGCCTGGTTTTGGCAGGAGCCGGCAGTGGCAAAACCAGAGTATTAACCAATCGTATTGCCTACCTAATTGACCAGGGAACTCCTCACCACAGTATAATGGCCATCACCTTTACCAACAAAGCAGCCCAGGAAATGCGAAGCCGGGTTTCTAAAATGATTTCCGATTTTTCAGGAGCCTGGGTGCAAACCTTTCATGCAGCTTGCTACCGCATTCTGCGGATGGATATACAAAGACTGGGCTATCAATCTAATTTCACCATTGCCGATGAAGGTGATAGTCGTTCCATCGTCAAGGCTTTGCTCAAAGAACAGGGGGATTACGAAACCCGTCCTGACGATATCTACTATGCGGTAAAACAGGCTAAAAACAGCCTGGCCAATCCGGAAAAGTATTTTTCTTCTCTGAAGCTGTCTTTTGCTCAGCGGGAAAAATACCTGCAGGTATTCAACCTGTATAATACACGCCTAAAACAGCTTAATGTAGTAGATTTTGAAGACCTTATCCTTCTCAATATACGGCTTTTTGAAGAACACCCTGATATATTGGAAAAGTATCAGAACTGGTTCCGCTACGTTTTGATTGATGAATATCAGGACACTAATTACGCTCAGTATCGCTGGGCCAGGCTTCTGGCTTCCCGTCATCAGAATATTTTCGTGGTGGGAGATCCTGACCAGTCCATATACAGCTGGCGTGGTGCAGAGCCCTACAATATAAAGCGCTTTTTACAGGATTATCCCCAGGTGAAAGTAATAAAACTGGAGCAGAACTACCGTTCTACCGAAACCATCCTGCAGGCGGCCAATTCCGTTATTCAGTTTAATACAGAGCGGGAAGAAAAAACGCTTTTTTCTGACAAGCCCGGAGGAGATAAGCTGGTACATTTTTGTGCCGGGGACAGCTTCCAGGAAGCTGTCTTCGTGGCCGACACTATTCAGGAGCTAGTTGCTCATCAGAACCGGAAATACAGTGACTTTGCCGTCTTTTACCGAACCCATGCCCAGTCAAGGATTTTGGAGGAAGCTCTGGTACGCCGTTACATACCGTACCGTATCATTGGTGGCAAACGCTTCTATGAACGCAAAGAAGTCAAAGATGTGATAGCTTACCTGCGGCTAGCTTGTAACCCGGATGACAGGCTCAGTTTTGAAAGAATCATTAATGTTCCCCGGCGGGGAGTAGGGGAAAAAGGCCTGGAGAAAATAAAGCTATTGGCTGAACAAAGCGGACAAACCCTCTTACAGGTCCTGGCGGAGCCGGAATCGATCCCCGGGATAAATCGTAAAACTTCTGCTGCTCTTCAGGATTTCTATGGATTAATAACCTATATCGCTGATTTGGCTAATTCCGGCGCCTCTTTACGAGAGATACTGGATCAGGTATTTCATAACAGCGGCTATATTGAGGAACTGCAGCGGACAGCGGCTGATGCGGAAATGCGTATTGAAAACCTTTATGAACTGCGCTCCTTGGCCATTGAATTTGAGGAACAAGGTGGCGAGGGCCTGGAAGATTTCTTAGCCCAAGTGGCTTTAGCCCAGGACACTGATGACCAGGACTACAGTGAAGCCGTGCAGCTGATGACTTTTCATGGTGCCAAGGGGTTGGAGTTCCCGGTGGTATTTATGACCGGTATGGAAGAAGGCGTGTTTCCCTCTTACCGCAGTGAAACTCCGCAGGATATGGAAGAAGAAAGGCGAATTTGCTATGTGGGCATCACTAGAGCTCAGGAGCAACTCTACCTTACCCGAGCGGTGACCCGGCTCTTATATGGATATGAACGCAGCAATCCTCCTTCGCGTTTTCTGAAGGAAATTCCAGAAAACCTTATGATGATACCTTCTACCCCCGGTACCATTCCCGGTACCATTACCGCAGGGAACCGGGTTTACCATAAAAAATTTGGTAACGGGCTGGTATTGGAAATAGATGAAAATGAAGATATTGCCCTGTCTCTTATACACATCT
>DLUN01000131.1:2271-2735 GCA_003444615.1 Syntrophomonas sp. | reverse complement strand
GAGTGATTGGTATAAGCAGTTGCTTTTTGATTATTGACTGAGAAAATTACATACCAGTCCTCTTCAGTAGGAAGAGGCTTTTTTTCTGGTTTCATTTGACTTGACCACCATATTACTATTGCTAACAGAAGCAGTACCACAACTCCTGCTAAAACATATAGACGATATTTACCCAAAGTCATAGTTGCTGTCCTCCTTGGTTGTAGTTCTTTTTCCATTTTGCGAAAAAGGGATAATTAAAATTCTCTAATCGAGGATAATCAATCTGCTCGAACCATATAAAAACTGAAGATTATAATTATACAACCGAGCAGGCATGATATAATAACATAGAATTATGGATGGAGGAGGAAAGAGACATTGGTGAAAAACTTAGGAGTAGAAACGTCTCTTTTTGACTATATATGCCACACAGTTGAGCAAACCCCTTTTTATCAAATGATAGGTATTCGACTTTCTGCTTT
>DLUN01000131.1:0-2059 GCA_003444615.1 Syntrophomonas sp. | reverse complement strand
ATACATGGTGGAGTATTAATGTCTATGGCCGACGCTGCTATGGGGAACGCCATACGCAGTCTAGGAATCAAAGGAGTTACAACTGACTGTTCAACGTCCTTTATCTCATCAGCACCCTTGCATGGGTTGCTGGTAGCCAGGGGGATGGTAGTCAAAGCAGGGAAAAGATTGGTTTTTGCGCGAGCAGAGGTAGTACATGATGGAAAAATAGTGGCTGATGTTAAAGGAACATTTGCAAATGTTGGTACTATTAACAATTATAAAGTGGGTGAACACCATGAATAAGGAGTTATTAAAAGCTCCTCAATACTGTGTGTTTACCTTTGCCACTACTTCCTATGCCCTTAAAGCTGAGCGGGTACTCAAAGCAGTAGATGCGGATTTTATGGTAATACCAACTCTACGGGAAATTTCGTCCAGCTGTGGTTTATCGGTTAAATTTTTGCCAGATAACCTAGAAGAATATGCGTCAGAACTGAATGATCATCAGGTAGCCATTGAATCCGTATACCGGGTGAAAAAAAACGGTCATCGTAATACCGTAGAGAAACTTGAATTGCAGTAGAGTATAATAGGTTACAATAGAAGCCGTTTTAGTAAGCGGCTTCTTTTATATTGCTTGCTAAGTTTATAATAGACTCAGTCTTAAAATGAACCGGTGAGGAACTGAATCATGAAACATTTCACGCCTGATAAAATAGCTGCTATTTTCAAGCCCAATGGGCCACTGCATAAGGCAATTCCCCAATATCATTATCGTCAGGAGCAGGTTTCTTTGGCTGAAGCTGTAGCCAACGCTCTTGTAAACCATGAGTTTTTAGTAGCCGAAGCTGGTACCGGGGTGGGAAAGACCCTGGCCTATTTAGTACCAACGGTTTTCTGGGCGGTCAAGGAAGACCAACGGGTGGTAGTGGCTACCCGTACCCGTGCTCTGCAGCAGCAAATAATGGATAAAGATATACCTTCTTTGCAAAAAATTATGCCCTTTGGTTTTGAGGTTGCTGAACTGAAAGGTCGCGAGAATTATCTATGTTGGAACAAATACCAGAGCATTCTGGGAGGACGCCGGTCTCTTGAAGCCCAGGAAGAACGCTTTGTTGAAACAATTCTAACCTGGGCTGAAAGAACAGGAAGTGGTGACCGCCAGGAATTGCAGTTGTCAGGCGATATGATGAAACACTGGCCACTGCTGGCTGCCGACCGCTATTCCTGTCGCAAAGACCTGTGCCGCTACCATGACAAATGCTTTCGGCTTAAGGCCTTACGCAGATGTCAAAAGGCCAATCTGGTGGTAACCAATCACTCCCTGCTTTTATCTGACCTGGGTGTAGACAGGCGTCTGCTTCCTGACTATGATTGTTTGGTGATTGATGAAGCTCATAGTTTTGACCGGGAAGCTTTTAGTAAACTATCCTGTGTATTGAATCGTTTTGACATCCAAAGATGGTTTACCGGGTTGTACCATCGCCAGGTAACCCATGAAAGAGGTTATCTTCAGTCTTTGCGGACGCGCTTTGCCCATTTGACTGAACCCATAAACCAGATCAGGCCTTTGGTGGAACAGGGAGGGAAATTGGCTGAAGATTTGTTTATTCAACTGGATAAGCATTTGGGAAAGGTTAGCGAGTATTCACGAATTATTAGTACGGCAGACATAGAAAGCAGATGGTTTAACGGGTTGTTTGATACTTATTTGGAATGGCAAGCTGGGCTTAACCTGCTGCTGCAAGAATTGGAGAACCTGTACCAGCAGTTGCAAGGAGAGGAAGAGGCAGGGGACCTACAAGCTTATATCATGCAGCTGAAGGAATTCTCCCATAAAGCTTTTACCATCTTCGAAGAAGACATACACCGCGATGATCGATTGCTGTGGGTTAACACAAACCATCGCCAAACTAAGGAAATATGTTCATCCTTAATTCAGATAGAAAACGAATTAGATAACGGTATTTACCAGCACCTTTCCAGTTTAATAATGGTTTCAGCTACTATGGCCGTAGAGGATTCATTCGACCACATTATTCGGCGCAGCGGATTAATCCGCTATCAAGAGGAAGGC
>DLUN01000189.1 GCA_003444615.1 Syntrophomonas sp. | reverse complement strand
GCGTCCACATACATCTCCGTGTGCACACCTAAATCCTTTAAGTCTGATTCAGCTACCATGGTACCTATGGCATTAGGTATCCCGCCTATCCCCAGTTGGATACAGCAGCCATCATAAAGACGTTCAATAATGTGACCGGCTATTTGTTTCTCTACTTCTGTGGGTTCGGCCGAGGGCAAAGTAGGCAGGGGCGGATTGCTGCCTTCTACTACGTAATCTACCTGACTGATGTGGATGTGCTCCTGATTTCCTCCCAGTACTCGCGGCATGTTAGTATTGACTTCCACTAATACATAATCAGCTTTCTCGGCGGCAGCCATGGCTGAGGGAGCACCAGCTCCCAAGCTAAAATAACCGTGTTTATCCATGGGCGCTACTGTTGCCATAAAGACATTGGTGGGCTCGCAGTTGTTGCGGGTCATGGTAGGGAGCTCATGAAATTTCATGGGTATGTAGTATAACTGTCCCTTATTATAGTATTGACGGTCTAATCCGCCAAAATGCCAGGAATGCCAAAGGAAATGTTCACCGGTAGGATCAGCTTCCAAAGTATAATGAGGCCATACCCCGATATCTACTCTGATCTTAACATCGTACAGTTCATCCACTCTTTGTGCTAAAGCTTGGTCTAGTTCGTTAGCGCCGCAAACTCCAAAAGCGTGTTCTACCCAGTCCCCTGATTTGACTACTTTTACGGCTTCTTGGGCGCTGACGAGTTTCTGCTGGTATTCTCGCAAATAATTCATCAAAAACTACCTCCCGTGCTGTTGCTATGTTATTTGTTCCGGAGCATGGTTGAAGCCGGTTCCTTTTTTGAATGTGATTTTTATCACATTATTTACATAAAATATTATCATATAGAGAGGCATTTGTCGTCAATTTTTGTCTCTATTTATTTTTATTTTGAGTCACTAATTCTAAAATTATAAAAGTATTGTATTCCAGATAATACCGTTATAGCTACCGCTAAATACAGCATCCATAATCCCAGGGGAAACGAAAAGACTTGCTCAAAGCTCTTTTCTAAAATAATCAATAGAATAGCGGCTATTTGACTTATAGTCTTTAATTTGCCCATCCAACTAGCTGGTATCACAATGCCCTGTTCCGCTTTAATAGCTCTGAGGCCGGATACCGCAAATTCCCGTCCTAAAATAACTATGGCTGTCCAACCTGGAATTCTGGAGAGTTCAACTAAACTGATTAAAGCTGCGGTTACAAGAAGTTTATCAGCCAAAGGATCTAAAATAACTCCTAGCGTGGTTACCTCCCGTCTTTTGCGGGCTAGGTAGCCATCTAAGCTGTCAGTTAGTGCTGCTACGGAAAAAATAAGGGCAGCTATATAATCTCCATAACGTATGCGTACCAGAAGAATTACTACAAAAATCGGAATCAGTATTATCCGTATAATGGTAAGACTATTGGGAAGATTCATGGCTTAGTTCTCCGATCATATCATATTTACGTACCCCCACCATGCGTGCCCTCACAAAACTACCCTTTTGTAAAGGGTGACCGCTTTTTATCATGGTAATTCCATCTACTTCCGGGGCTTGAAAATAACCGCGGCCAACATACAGGTTGGCCGAACTGCGTGATGAAATAAGTATCTTTTCTTCTCTACCCAGTCGTGCCTCGTTCTTTCTACGGGTAATCCGGTGTTGAATGGACTGTATTTTTTTCAGACGTTGATCCTTTACCTCATCAGGTATTTGCTCAGCCATCTGAGCCGCCGGAGTATTCTCCTGGGGAGAAAAGGCAAAGGCACCTAGCCAATCAAATTCGTATTCCTGCACGAAATCACACAAACGCTTAAAATCATCATCACTTTCCCCAGGAAATCCAACCATCACGGTCGTTCTAAGTACCAAACCGTTTATAGCGAATTTCAGCTCCTGCAGGCGGTTACGAAGTTCTTTTTCGCCGTGATGACGATTCATCTTCATTAAAACTGATTGGCTTATATGTTGTACTGGAAGGTCCAAATAGGGAATGACATGCTCACTATCAGCAATAGTTTCAATCATAACCGGGTCCAGATGAGCTGGATGTAAATACATGAGCCTAATCCAGTAATCCCCTGGCAGTTCATCCAATCCCTTAATAAGCTGTATTAAATCAGTACCGTTGTTTAAGTCCTTTCCGTAAGATGCTGGATCTTGCCCAATAACAACTAGTTCCTTGATGCCTTTATTAATAAACATGCCTGCTTCCTCGATTATATCAGGCAAGGAACGAGATCTGAGTTTGCCTCGTATAAGAGGTATGGCGCAATAACTGCACCGGTTGTTACAACCTTCACTAACTTTAATATAGGCTAGCCCAGTGGGAGTGGTTAAAATCCGCGGCCCTTGTTCTATAAAACGCTCTGTTGGTGGTTTAACACCATTAACCCGCTGTCCGGCAGTAATTCTTTCTACCATCTGGCTAATATCCAGATAACTGGAAATGCCTAACACACCATCTAACTCGGGAATCTCCTCTAAAAGCTCTTCAGCATGGAGTTGAGGCATACAGCCGGTAGCCACCAGATATTGCAAAAGACCTTTTTCTTTCAGACGGGCAGTTCTTAAAATCTGCTCTATGGCTTCTTCTTTGGCTTCAGTCAAAAAGCCACAGGTATTTATTATAACCATATCGGCGTACTCAAGACGGTCCACTATTATATGACCCTGTTCTTTAAGTAAGCCCATCATTATTTCGCTGTCAACACGGTTTTTGGCGCAACCCAAACTAATAAAACCAATTTTCACGTATGTTATCACCTATTCTGTGCTATTGGGCAGGAAACTCACTTTCCTTCACCTCACCTGGTGCTCCCAGTGTTCCCTGCTCTTCTCCATTAAATGTTATTTCTAATCCTCCTGCGTTGCCAGCTTTAATATAAATTAACTCCTTTCCTTCGAAAGTCTTTTCTTCGCCAGCAGGTAATGTGCCAGTGTACTCCGTTTCACCATCTACTACTACCAGCAACCAGCAAGGCTGGGTTGTTTTAAGTTCTAACTGAGCAACCGGGGTTTTAGTCACTGGTGGTGGTGTAGTCCCCGGATCTGGTTCTGGAGTCTCATCAACCGGCTGTTCAATTCCTGGACCAGGAGGTTCAACTTCTTGGATGCTTCTATCGGCAATATATCCCACAATATAATTTCCTATCCAAACGGCTAAAACCAGGAAAATAACACCAGCTATAATGTTGCCCCAGGGCAGGATAACTTTATTAATTGGTGTTAATGGCTCAGTTGCCTGCATCACCGGTGCCTGCTCTTCATCGGTATCGCCATAGGCTTGTTGCTTAAACTCATTGGCAAGTTCTGTCTCACTTAAACCAAGAAATTTAGCGTATCGTCTCACAAACCCAGTGGCATAAACCCGGGGAGGCAGTACTTTATAGTTTTCCTCTTCCAAAGCTTGAAGATAGTATTTGCGAATCTTAGTCTCTTCTTCAATCTCTTCCAAGGTAAAGCCTTGTCTTAGCCTTTCCTCTTGTAATTTTTCACCTACTCCCATTTCTATCACCCCTTTCTTATGTACTGTTGGTGTTTTTATAAAATATTACCCATTTGAAGATGCAACCCCAACGCCTATACGCACTGCTTGCCGGGTGGGATAATGATTGGACAGGCCATAGATTACTCCGGCCAGCAAATGAGGTATCCCTTGGGGACATGCAAATACTTGTCCAGGTAGCAAGGGGAAGTCATATATTTCGTTGTTATTAATATAAACTAGACGATGACAGCCATCTGTAATAACCAGTAGATGTTGATCATCTTTAACTAAATCTAAGCACCTGGTAATGCATTTGTCCAATGCTGACGCTTCATGTACTCCCAAAGCCGCTATAGAATATGAGTTGATTGCTTCGGAAATATCACTATCATCAACCAGCAATTGATAAGTACACAACAGTGGTACATGCTCCTCATCTATATTGTTGATCAGATGATTGATCATATTCTGATGGTGCGGAGCAACCACCAAATAATCACAATGTAAAGCCGCCCAAGCTCTAGAGGTAAAAGCTTTTTCCACCTCAGACGGCTGCAGAGGCTCTTCATATATTAGCTGTTCATTGGCATAAATACGCCGGCAGGTACGTTGATCTTTTAGACGCACTATATTCTCCGTATCAATGCTTAGCTGCTGCATGCGCATTAATATTTCGTTGCCTAAGTCGTCGCTTCCCAGAACGGTGATAACCTTAGGCCGTATTCCCAACCCCGCAAATATAATGGACATTTCATATGCTGAGCCATTATGATATACATCTATTTTTTGCTGGGCCTGGTCGACTTTTATATGTAAATAGATATCCCCAACTACCGCAACACTGGCTTGTTTACTAAAAACGTAACCTTTACCCAGTATAGCACCTTTTTTCATTAAATTGGATATATGTACAGCAGCCGATGATCTGGATATCCCCAACCGGCGAGCAAGATCTTCCTGGCTAATTAACGGTTCTTTGGTCAGTACGTCAAAAATCTCTTGCTCTCTAGCAGTTAAACGCAATATTTTGCTCCTCCCTCCCCCTCTGTACACTACATAGACCTTTGGTTGGCACTTAGCCTTTCCAGTTGTTCGCTGTCTATTAAGATCTCCCGTTTGTTACTAGCATCCAGGGGCGATACAATACCCCTTTCTTCCATTAGGTCAACCAGACGGGCTGCACGCGCATATCCTATGCGAAGTCTACGCTGTAACAGTGATACAGAAGCCTTTTCACTATCCACAAAAACAGCTACCGCATCCCAGAACAACTCATCCTCCTGCTCCAAATCAGCTTGCTCTAAGGAGAATTCTATCTCTTTTACCTGGCTCTCATCCACTGCCTGGTAGGATTGCTGTTTTATAAACTCTACGGTTGTTTCAATATCTTTATCAGATACATAAGCACCTTGTACTCTATAGGGCTTAACGGCGCCCACGGGGAAAAATAGCATGTCACCTTTACCCAACAGTTTTTCTGCTCCACCCATATCCAGTATAGTACGAGAGTCAGCCTGAGATGATACGGCAAAGGCTATGCGTGAAGGTATATTCGCTTTTATTACCCCCGTAACTACATCAACTGAAGGTCTTTGGGTAGCCACGATTAGATGCATACCAGCCGCCCGAGCCATTTGTGCCAAACGGCAAATAGAATCTTCCACCTCTACGGGAGCCACCATCATCAGATCGGCCAGTTCATCTATAACGATAACAATAAAAGGCATTCTTTCTTGGGCTACTTGATTATAGCGG
>DLUN01000079.1:4694-5503 GCA_003444615.1 Syntrophomonas sp. | reverse complement strand
CAGCCTGCAGGCGCAGGGTTTCAAAATCCTCCGCGAATTGTACTGACTGCTTAATCAGTGGTCTTTCTGACGGATCCAGCAAATGAGCTATAAAGAGGGCGTGCTCGCCCATAATGCGTAGCCAAAAGATTTCCTCTTGCAGTGCCTGTTCAGCCAGGGGTACTTTAATACCATTCTGCAGCCGTAATAAGATTACGCGAAAACGGATGGCCTCCCGGCGAATATGATCGATAAGCAGGGGATAGTTTGAACCTCCTAGATCACAGGTAATCAACCTTTTTAGGACCATGCTCTTATAATCAATAATCTTTCCTAAGGCCGCGATGACTTCATCATTAAAACGCCTTAAAGCCTGTTGCCTATGGGGCAATCTTTTCAGTTCCTCTCGTAACCCTCGAAACAACTCCTCCAGTTTTCTGGCTTCGCGAATCAGTGCCGTTTCATCACAAGGCAAACCAAGCCTGATAAACAGGGCATGTTCTTGCATAATTCTCAGCCAAAAGCTATTTTGACGAATTGACTCTTTAACAAAAAAGTCTCCGGCATCAATAGGTGTCTTCGCCTGGTCTTCCCTGGGCTCATAGCGCTGGTAGCGACTTTCGTAGTTGTCCATTCAAGCCCCTCCTGTTCCTACCAGAATAGTCTTACCGAGGTAAGCTATACCATTTTATGCAGTTAATGGGAGGGGTGTTAAATCAGTAAAAAACCCGCTGTGGGAACAGCAGGCTTTCTTTTTAGAAATATTTTCATGGGAAGTTTTACCGGTCTTCCAGGATGCGCTTTAGGAATGTGCGGGTTCTCTCATTACG
>DLUN01000079.1:3037-4479 GCA_003444615.1 Syntrophomonas sp. | reverse complement strand
TCCATAAACACCACGCGATTGGCTACATCGCGGGCAAAACCCATTTCATGGGTTACCACCAGCATAGTCAGGCCGCTTTGGGCCAGGTTTTTCATAACCTTAAGCACCTCGCCCACCATTTCCGGATCCAGAGCACTGGTAGGTTCGTCAAAAAGGAGCGCTTCCGGTTCCATGGATAGAGCCCGGGCAATAGCCACTCGCTGTTTTTGCCCGCCAGAGATTTGATTTGGCTTGGCATTTATAAACTGAGACATACCCACCAAGTCTAAATATTGCAAAGCCGTTTCACGGGCGGTTTTCTTATCTCTTTTTAGCACCTTAATTTGTCCCACTACACAGTTATCCAAAACGGTGAGGTTATTAAACAAATTGAACTGCTGGAAAACCATGCCCATTTTAGCGCGATAGACGGCATTAGAAATGTTCAGTTTTAGAATGTTTTGACCATGATAGAGGATTTCACCATTGGTGGGATACTCCAGTAAATTTATACAGCGTAACAAAGTTGATTTACCAGAGCCACTGGCACCGATGATGCAAACCACTTCTCCCTTGCTAACGGAGAAATTTATATCTTTTAAGACTTCATTGGCACCAAAGCTTTTTCCTAAATGCTTAATTTGCAGAATACTAGCCATGCAGTTTACCTCCGTCCACTATCCGAAATTGTGCCTCGGGTACAGTCTGAGAACCATGGATGGTATAGACGGACGGTCCATCCAGCCTTTTTTCCCACCAGCGCAGGATACGGGTAACCGTGGAGGTCATAATCAGATATATTATACAGGTTATTAAAAAGGTTTCGAAGTAACGGAAATTAGCTCCCGCGGCTGATTTGGAATTAAAGAAAAGCTCAGTTATAGAAATAACACTGAGTACGCAGGTGTCCTTAATGTTAATCACAAACTCATTACTGGTAGCCGGTAAAATGTTGCGAACAGCCTGGGGCAGTATGATGCTGGTCATGGTTTGGGTATGGGTCATACCGATGGCATGGGCCGCTTCAAACTGTCCTTTGTCTATGGATAGGATTCCGCCTCTCACGATTTCGGCCATATAAGCTCCGGTATTAATTGAAACTATTACTATCCCGGCTGAAATAGGATTGAGGTGAATACCATAAACCATGGCTACACCATAGAATATTACTACAGCTTGTACCATCATAGGGGTACCGCGAAAGACCTCTATATAACAGAGCAACAAAATATCGGCAACTTTTAATATGCCTTTTTTAAGGGTGGTGGTGTTGTGGTCAACCGGGATAGTGCGAATTACTCCAATTATAATACCGATGATAAAGCCGATTATAGTGCCGGTTAAAGCGATTAAAAGGGTATTACCGGCCCCTCTTAGAAAAAGGGGCCAGTTTTGTTCCCATATGAAAGCAACCCATTGAAAAAAAGATGCATCAGCTGACATTATTACTTACACTCCTGTAT
>DLUN01000079.1:1041-2800 GCA_003444615.1 Syntrophomonas sp. | reverse complement strand
TCCCACGGCGATAGCGACATCATCGTCGGAGGCTTCAAATCCCTGGCCTGGAGCAAATTCCACCATGACAAAGTTGGGATTAGCGGTGCTGGCCGATACCCCTTCTGGTCTTTCCGATACGTACCCATCAATAATACCAGATTCCAAGGCAACGCGCATGGCGGGAAAGTCTTCCATAGCCGGAACTTTCTCAACACCTTCAATCTGTTCTATAACTGTGTAATGGAAGGTATTGAGCTGGGCGGTCACTTTGGCACCGGAAAAGTCCTGGATGCTGGTAGCATTTTCATAAGCAGAACCTTTTTTTACAACCATAACCAAATCAGATTTGTAATAATGATCCGAAAAATCGATAGTCTTCCATCTTTCTGCGGTGGGAGACATGCCGGCAATAATGGCATCAATAGTGCCAGACTGTACAGCAGGTACCAGTCCGTCCCAAGCGGTTTTCACAATGACTAATTCCCGTCCCAGTCCATCGGCGATGATCTTCGCGATTTCCACATCATAGCCGCCGGCAAATTCTTGGGTGCCTTGAATGGGTACTGCTCCGTTACTGTCATCCAACTGGGTCCAGTTAAATGGCGCATAACCGCATTCTAGTCCTACCTTAAACACTTCGTTTTGCCCAGTATCACTGGATTGAGCAGGGTCGCCACCGGGTTGGTCGGAACTGCTGCAACCGACGGCGGTGATTAACAGCCCCAACACTAAAATGGCTGCCAACAATAGTTTCCTTGTCCTCTTCATTACCAATAATCCCCTCCAATAATTTGTTACTTATTCTTATCAAGGTGTGTTTAGGCAACACCTTGATTGAATCCGGGAAACTCGGATGAGAGCAACCTAGGTTAATAGTACCACAAAAACCTGTTATAGATTTCGCATATCGAATAAGGTTTACCTGCTTATTAAGATTATCAAAAAATAGAGAAAAATAAAAAAATTGCGAATAATCAAACAGGAATAACCAAATATGGTGTGGAATATGCAAGTATAGTAATTAATGGTGGCCAAAGGAGGGGACATTTATGGGTTTCACTGATGGATCATTGCGACTGCTGTCTGACTATCTAGCCAAAGCAGAACAGGAAAGACCAGACCATATTGCTTTCCTGTATGGCGATGAGCGGATTACCTATCGCCAATTTGCCCAGCAGGTTAAAAAGCTAGCCTGTTACCTTATGAAACTGGGGGTACAAAAAGGAGATCGCTTAGCCTATTTAATAACACCCCGTCCTGAGTTCTTCTATCTCTATATGGCTGCATCACGCATTGGCGCTATAATCACCGGGATTGGGACCCGCCAGAGTAATAAGGAAATAGAGTATGTACTAAACAATTCTGAGGCCATGGCTCTTTTCACTTTGCATTCTATGTATGAGTACGATTATCAGGAGCGTTTAGAAAAGATTCTGCCTAACTGTCCTAGTGTCAAGCATGTGTTCATTATCGGTGGTCCAACCAAATTGGAGAATGCTCTTAGCTTCGACGAGATTCTTCAAGGTGATTACTCTGAATACGAATCAGCTCTGCTGGAGCGGGAAGCTCAGGTATCCACCCATGACGGACTTATTATCGTATATACCTCCGGCAGCACCGGAGTGCCCAAAGGCGCTTTAATGTCCCACCAGAATATCATTCACATGAGTCTGGTAGAGATCGGCATGTGTGAGGCAGGGCCGGATGATACTTGGATCAACCACCTGCCAGCTAACCATGTGGGCGGCGCTACTGAGATAGGAGCTACCGCCATTGT
>DLUN01000079.1:0-758 GCA_003444615.1 Syntrophomonas sp. | reverse complement strand
CGGGTCAGCAGCTCCTATGGAAACTCTGCGCAAGATGAAGGAGACCATGTGCGACAACGTCTACAACTGCTTAGGGTTGACGGAAGTTTCCGGGTTGATCACCTATACGGAAAAAGGCGCCAGCTTGGAAACCTTAAATTTAACCGTAGGTAAAGTAGCTCCGGATTTTGAAATGAAACTAGTGGATGAAAAACGCCAGGAGGTACCCGATGGGGTAGTGGGAGAAATTGCCTACCGGGGTACTTCGGTTATTAAGGAATACTTTAAGCTTCCGGAACAGACGGCAGCAGCCTTTGATGATGAAGGCTGGTTCTATTCCGGTGATCTAGGTTTCATCGACGAGGACGGTAACCTGCGTATGGTGGGGCGTTCTAAAGAAATGTACATCACTAACGGAGAAAACATTTATCCTCCCGAAGTTGAGGATGCTATTATGCGCTATCCGGGGGTAATGCTGTGTGCTGTGGTAGGTGTGCCCCATGAAATAGCTGGTCATGTGGGGCGAGCCTATATTGTCCCATTGCCCGGGCACCAGATTGATCCCGAAAAATTAAAGGAGTTTTTGAAAGAATACCTGGCCACTTATAAAATACCGCGGGAATACGTGTTTAGAGACATGCTGCCTATGACTTTGCTAGGCAAAATCGAAAAGAAGTTGCTGCGCCAGGAAATTGAAGAAGAACTGAAGCAAAAGGGCCAGGCTTAATAGCTGTTAGTTCTTTTTTTAGGGGGGAGATTATGAGATTAAAGGATAAAGT
>DLUN01000240.1:5686-7999 GCA_003444615.1 Syntrophomonas sp. | reverse complement strand
AGATGTGTATAAGAGACAGGGTTATGGCTATTTTAGGAGGTTGGGTCTAGTTGGAATTATTGGCCCCAGCTGGAAACTGGTCTGCATTGGTTGCTGCTATTGAAAATGGCGCTGACGCTGTTTATCTGGGAGGACCAACTTTCAATGCGCGTCAGTCAGCCGATAACTTCACGATAGATATGATGAGGAAGGCTGTTGAATACGCACACCTGCGCGATGCAAAAGTGTATGTAACCGTCAACACTTTAGTGCACAACCAGGAAATCAATCCCGTATTAGACTATGTGTTCGAACTCTATAACTTAGATATTGACGCCGTTATTCTGCAGGATATTGGGTTATTAAATTCACTTAGAGCTCTGCTGCCTGATCTGAGCATCCATGCCAGCACCCAGATGACAGTCCATAATGCGGACGGGGTTAAACTCCTGGAAGAGCAGGGCGTAGGAAGGGTAGTTCTTGCCCGGGAATTATCTCTTAAAGAGATTAAAATCATCGCCGATAGTGTTTCAGCGGAATTAGAAGTGTTTGTACACGGAGCGCTGTGTTATTCTTATTCAGGCCAGTGCCTTTTTAGCAGTTTGGTGGGAGGAAGGAGCGGCAACCGGGGAAGATGTGCCCAGCCCTGCCGTCTGCCTTATGCTCTTTATTCAGACCGCCAAGGCAAGCATGCTCTAGAGGGTAGATACCTGCTGAGTCCTTCTGACCTAGCTTTGATTGACTATTTACCGGCTTTAAACGATATAGGTGTTCACTCACTAAAAATTGAAGGACGCATGAAAAGGCCGGAATATGTAGCTATTGTTACTCGAGCTTACCGGCAAATTATGGATTCCATCAGTGAACTGGAAAGAAAAAGTGATCCAGAAGTCTTAAAACAAGAAATGGCTAAGATTTTTAACCGGAACTTTACTCCCGGTTATCTGGATGCCGGGGTTTTAAGAAGGTTGAGTACCCAGCGCCCCAACAATCGGGGAGTTTACATCGGTAGAGTTGTATCTCAATATCCTGATGGGCGTACCGCGGTTCGTTTAAACCAACCCGTGTCTTTGGGGGATGGTGTGGAGATTTGGGTATCCCATGGGAAAAATCCAGCTTTCACGGTGGAACAGATGGAGGTAAACGGACGTCCGGTAACTAATGCTAATGCGGGTGAAACGGTTATTTGGCAGGTGGAACAAAAAGTATCTGCACATGACCGGGTGTTTAAAATTCATGATGAGATGCTTATGAGGTCGGCGCGGGCTAGTTTCGAAAACATTTATTTCCCGCAGATTCCGGTTGATGTTTATGTGTATTTAACCAAAGGAAAACCGCTGCGGGTGGTATTCCGAACTGACGAAGGCCATGAAGCCATTGCCGAAACTGCTAGTTTGGCGGAAGCCGCCCGGCAAAAGCCCCTGGACGAAACCACCTTGACTGAAAAATTAGGCCGGCTGGGAAACACTCCTTACCAACTGCGTCACCTAACTATGCAGACCGAAGACAGTTTAATAGTGCCATTTAGTGAACTGAATCAGGTACGTCGTGAGGCAGTGCGACAGCTTAATGAATTAATCATCATCAAAAACCCACGCCAGGTAGGGGAGTCAGAGTTTAACCACCATAAGAAGAGTTATTTAGCAGCAGCATTAAACAACAAAACGCGTAAACGAAAAAAGGAGATGCCCCAGCTAAGGGTGATGGTCAGCAATACCGAAGCTGCTGAGCATGCGGTGGCGGCAGGTGCTGACCGGGTATACCTGGCTTTAGAAGGTCTGGGGACGCAAAAACGACCTGATCCTGATAAAATTAAGGAATTAGAAAAACAAGCCCGTCTTAGAGGCTGCGAGATCGTGCCCGCTTTCCCCCGGATTCACAAACCTGGCGACAGTTTTAACTATACCAGATTGGTAGAAAAGGCCGGTTGTTCACAGGTAATGATTGGTGATTCGGGAGGTATAAACTGGTGTCGTAACCACGGACTCCCCTTTTGGGCTGATTACAGTCTCAATGCGGTAAACCCCTTAAGTCTAAAACAGTTAAAGGCTTGGGGGGCCAAAGGGGTATGTGCTTCTCCCGAGTTAAACTTAAACCAGCTTCGAGAATTTCCCGACCTATCTGCTGTGGAACTGCTTGTTTATGGAGAAATAGTATTGATGGTTTCTCAAACCTGTGTATTATATGAAGTGGTGGAGGACCAGGCTAAGTGTTCCCATTGGTGTATACGGGATAAGTACTATCTGAAGGATGAGAAAGGATATACTTTTCCAGTTCTCACAGACGCCGACTGCCGTTTTTATGTTTTTAATTCGCGCACTTTATCGATGCTCG
>DLUN01000240.1:0-5402 GCA_003444615.1 Syntrophomonas sp. | reverse complement strand
ACAGGTTAGCCAGGTGGTTAGTATTTTTAAGAGAGCTCTGCAAAACATTGCTGCCAACCGCCCAGAGAGTAATGAGAGATTAAAGGTCCAACTTGAGCACTGTAGTCCCTCGCCTTTTACTAAATGTCATTATTACCGTGGGGTTGAATAAGTGAATCATAAAACATTAGACAAGCTCGAATTTAATAAAATTACCAAAGAATTGGCTCGTTATGCTTATTTTGAAGGAGGTCAGAACCTCTGCCTGAACTTAAAACCCAACCCCGATTTGCAATTGGTACAACAGCGGTTGGATGAAACCAGCGAAGCTATGGAAATGTTACGCTTTGCTGATCCAGCTTATCTGTCGGGGTTGGCTGTTATAACTCCTTATTTGCATAAGGTTAAAGCTGGTGGCATATTAACACCGCCTGAACTGAGGGATATTTACCGGGTTTTATCAGCCTCGCGACTAGCTAAACAAGATATTGATACAGATAAATACCCCCGCATGCAGGTTATGGTGACAGAATTATTTACTGATATAGAGCTGGAAAAACATATTGATCGCATCATCGATGAAGAGGGCGAAATAAGGGATGATGCTACTGCTGAGCTAAAAAAAATCCGCGGTCAGATTCAGACTCTCCGGTTCAGAATTAGGGATTATCTTCAGGACTTTATCCGTTCCGGCCATAATCAACGGGTTTTACAGGATGCCATAGTAACGGAGAGGGATGGACGCTATGTAGTACCAGTAAAACAAGAGTACCGTCAAGAAGTCAGGGGTATTGTTCATGATGAATCAGCCAGTGGTGCTACTGTTTTTATTGAGCCCATGGCAGTGGTAGAGCAGAACAATCGCATTCGTTCCCTGCAGGCTGAAGAAAAAAGAGAGATGGAAAAAATACTTCGGGAAGCCAGCCTGCAGGTAGCAGCTTACCAGGAGGAACTGAGGCATAATGAAAGAATTCTCAGCGAAATCGATTTTGTTTTTGCTCGTGCGCGCCTGGCCTATCAGATGAATGCTTTTCGGCCTGTACTGGATGAATCGGGGATTATTGAATTAAACCGGGCCCGTCACCCCTTATTGGGCGAGCAGGCTGTTCCAATTGATGTGCATCTGGGAAAAGATTTTGACATTCTGGTTATAACTGGCCCTAATACGGGTGGTAAAACAGTAGCGCTTAAAACAGTGGGTTTGCTTGTTTTGATGACCATGGCCGGACTGTTTATACCCGCCCAGGAAAGCAGTCGGGTTTCCATATTTAACAGTGTGTTTGTAGATATAGGTGATGAGCAAAGCATTGAACAGTCATTAAGTACCTTTTCATCTCATATGAGCAATATAATACAGATACTGAACCAGTGTACTTCCACTTCATTAGTCTTAATTGACGAACTAGGTGCTGGCACTGATCCTGCTGAGGGAGCTTCTCTGGCACGGGTGATTCTGGAGGAGTTTAAGGACAAAAAATGCCGGGTTATGGTTACCACCCATCAAAGTGAATTGAAGTACTTTGCCTATCAAACGGAGCGGGTGGAAAATGCCTCTGTGGAGTTCGATCCGGTTAGCTTGAAACCTACCTATAGGTTAACCATTGGCACCCCCGGGCAGAGCAACGCTTTTGAAATTGCGGCTCGGCTAGGATTAGATAAGCAGCTAGTGGAGAAAGCTCGCAGTCTGATGCCTGTTCAGGAAAGAGAACTGAGCAACATGATCCGTGATTTGAAAGAAAAGACCTATTTTCTTGAACAGAGCTACCGGGAGGCGGAACGCTTGCGGGCGGAACTGACCAAACAACAAGAGGCGTTTAGAGAGGAAAAGGAGCATTTTGAGCAGCAAAGGGAAGACATTCTAGCTCGGGCTCGCCGTGAAGCTGACAGTTATGTGCGAAGTGTAAAAAGAGAAGCTGATGAGGCGGTTCAAGAGTTGAAAAGCCTTCTTAAGGAAAAGGGAAAACCTCCCAAGTGGCACGAAGTAGAACATAAGCGTCAACGGATAAGAAAACTGCATGTGGAACAGCCCTGGGATGATAACTCAACCGGAGAGGCACCGGCCAATATTAAACCCGGTGACTATGTGTTAATTAGGAATATCAATCAACGGGGCTATGTTATAGAAGGTCCCAATGCCCAGGGCGAGGTCACCGTACAGGTGGGTATTCTTAAGCTCAATGTTAAAGGGGACCAGCTACTGCCCTGTCAATCACCCGAGGAAAAGGCCTATTATCGAATGAATCAGGGTTTTTTGGAAAAGGCGAAGAGTATTTCCAAAGAAATTGATGTGCGGGGCCGGTTAGCTGACGAAGCTATTCATGAAATTGATAAATACTTGGAAGATGCCAATCTGATCGGGGTTGACTCTGTTCGAATAATTCATGGAAAAGGAACCGGTGCACTGCGCAAGGCTATTCGCAGCTACCTGCAAAATCACCGTTACGTAGATTCATTTCAGGATGGGGCCAGAGAAGAAGGTGGCTATGGAGTAACGGTAGTGAAATTAAAATAAAGCCCAAGAAAGATAGAGCGGCTGTCTTAGATAAAACAGCCGCTTTCCTAATTAATCATCAAGTAAGTCATCAATCACATCGCGGGCTTTCTTGCGCTTAGTCTGGTGGTCGTCCAAATCGCATTTTGGTAAAGGCTGATCTTTTTCCACAGTAATCCTTTGCATATACTCAGGTGGGCAGCCTCCGGTCTCTAAAGGCCCGGGAGTCTGGGCGCGCTTTAATTCCCCTTTATGACGCGGATCCATGCATATCCATACTTCATTGTCTAAAAGACCCTGCAGGGGGCCGCCAGTATGAATATCACATTGCTCGGTAGGTATCCTGTCCGGAGTGGCACTGCCATCAGTGGTAATAACCACGGGACGCATTTCCGGACTGGGACAGTACCTGCCTGCTAATTTTCCTGATTCAGGACAAATTAACAAGTACTCATGGATTTCGCAAGTATCTGTTGGTACAGCATCAGCTCTGGCATATTCAGTAATGATTTGGTCTGGAGGACAATTATCACCTGGCAATAGGCCAGAACGCGAGCAGACTGAGACCTGTACAATGTCACTTGGCATACCCTTAAGGGCAGGATTGTTTTTACTGTGAGCCTTCTGCAGCATATTCTTAAAAATCTTAGCCGGAAAACCTCCACCGTAGACATAGTTCATAGTGTGTTCCTGATCATAACCCATCCAAACAGCCACTGAATAACCAGGCGTAAAACCGCAAAACCAGGAGTCTTTATACTCTTCTGAAGTTCCGGTTTTGCCCGCGGTAAAAACATTGGGTACCTGGGCATTGGTGCCAGTTCCAGATGTTACCACTGTTCGCATCATATTGCCCATCAGCCAGGCTGTTTGGGCAGACATTACTCGCTGATCTTCTTTGGCGAATTCATATATTACCGTTCCATTATCATCCTCAATTCGCTTAATAAAATGGGGCTTCATATAAATACCACCGTTACCAATAGCGCCATAGGCACCTGCCATTTGTACCGGAGTAGCTCCGTGGGTTAGGCCACCTAAAGATAAGGGAGCTAAACCCAGATCATTTGTGCCAGGAGTATCCAACAGTTCAAGACCAAGAGAACGTCCAAAGTCAAAAGAAGTACGTATGCCTACCTGGTCCAGCATTTGAACCGCATAGGTATTGATGGAATACTGTACAGCTGTGCGCATAGTTATGAGTCCCCGGTATTGCCCATCATAGTTTTGAGGATTCCATACCGAACCGTCCCCTGATTTATAAGAAATCGGTGAATCGTCCAGGACATAGTAAGGCATAAAACCATTTTCCAGTGCTGGACAGTAAACGGTAATAGGCTTAATTGCTGATCCTGGCTGGCGGTAAGCACTGGTTGCCCGGTTAAAACCCCGTCTGGCTTCGTAGTTTCTGCCTCCCATAATGGCTTTTATTTGACCGTTGGAGTGATCCATTAGAACCATGGCCGATTGAAGCAGCTGTCCGCCTTTACTTTCCGATGGGAAGTTCGCGTCATTGGCGTATAGCTCTTCGGCATAAGCCTGTAGCTCAGAGTCCATATTAGTATAGATTTTGAATCCGGAGCGATAAATAAGATCATCCGGGTCTCCTTCAATATTGTGTTCTTTGAAAATAGCCCGAGCTTCTTCAATTACCGCGTCAATATAGTATCCATAACGTTTATCGGTAGCCTGTAGCTTATTGAATTCAAGAGGAGTTTCATAGGCTTGATCGGCAGTTGCCTTATCAATGTACCCGCAGGTTACCATACGGTCTAAAACCAGGCGCTGTCGGGATTTAGCCCGCTCTAGATACTGAAAGGGATTGTAGGCATTGGGACTTTGGGGAAGACCCGCTATAAGGCTGGCTTCGGGGAGCGTTAATTCACTAACGTCTTTACCAAAATAGGTGCGTGCAGCGGCTTGCACTCCGTAAGCACCTGCTCCAAAATTAATCTTATTCAGGTACATGGTTAAGATTTCATCTTTAGAGTAGTTAGATTCCAGCTTAAAGGCTAGAATTATCTCCTTAACCTTTCTTTCCCACTGTTTATCAAAACTGAGAAAGGCGTTTCGTGCTAACTGTTGGGTAATAGTACTAGCTCCCTGGCCGGTAAGATCACCGGAAGTTAAGTTAGTGTATACAGCTCGGGCAATGCCCTTAAAGTTTACTCCATGATGCTCATAAAAGTCTTCATCTTCGGTAGCTATGAAAGCATTAATTAAATCCTGGGGGATTTTGTCTAAGGTGATTTCTGTTCGGTTTTCTCCTGCATGCAAGCCGGTAATCATATTGCCTGCATCATCATATATTAAGGTTGTTTTATCTCCAGTTAGTTGCTGAGGATCCCAGACCGGCAAACTAGTAGCAGCATATACTAAAACACCTACCATACACCCGGCACCTATCAGGGCTAAAAGCACAGCTACCTTAACCAAACGCTTCCAGAAGGAGGATTGGCTTTGCCTGGAGTACGTAGTATTATTCTTGGCCATACTTCAATGATGCCTCCCTAAAACATTGTTACTAAGTTATACTGTTTAGTTAACATTACACAGAAGGGAACTCTTTTCCTTCCCCAAGCTCTATTAACGTTTACGCCTCTATAGGTCACATTATTGCACATATCACATTATTGCACATACTAGAACAGATGTGCTAAAATTTTTTTGGTAGGGAGGTTATTATATGGTAGATTCTATAAAAGCAATAGTCGAGCAACAGATGCAAATAATCCGCAGGGGAGCAGCGGAAATAATCCCTGAGGATGAATTGAAGCAAAAACTATATGATTCTATTGAAAACAACCAACCATTGCGTATTAAGCTGGGCTTAGACCCAACCGCTCCAGATATACACCTGGGACATACGGTGGTATTAAATAAATTAAGGCAATTTCAAGACCTCGGACATGAGGTTCATTTAATTATTGGG
>DLUN01000221.1:16436-16608 GCA_003444615.1 Syntrophomonas sp. | reverse complement strand
TGCCACTTTTGCCAAAAGACCATTTCTTCCAAGGGCCGGCGGGGCCGCCGCATCTCTTGTTCAGCTGCTGCTTTGCCAATAGGTATGAGAGATACCACCCGGAAACGTTCGGGAAGGCCTAGCAATTTTTTTACTCTTCTTTCACTGAAACCAGCTACCCAGCAAGACCCAT
>DLUN01000221.1:15805-16160 GCA_003444615.1 Syntrophomonas sp. | reverse complement strand
AGCAAGCACAAATAATTACGTCCTACATCTCCATAGTGAGCTGAGCGCTCCGGATCTACACAGACCACAATATTACAAGGGGCCTGACCAACATGCTCTTGCCCTAAAGCCGCCTCCTTCAATAACTGGATTTGTTGTGGCTCAGTTACCGCAATAAAATAACAGGGCTGAAGGTTACCAGCTGATGGGGCCATCCTTCCCGCATCCATTATCTTAAGCACATCTTCCTTAGGTATGGGTTCACTCAAGAAATTACGTATACTGCGTCTGCTATTAATAGCCTCAAAGCAATCCATCTTTAAAACCTCCTTCGAACCAATAATCATCTCTTCTAATTGGTATTTTACCTCATATT
>DLUN01000221.1:13366-15628 GCA_003444615.1 Syntrophomonas sp. | reverse complement strand
AAAACCTTTGAAAAGGTAGACAAAAGACCCGGCTGTTCTTTTTTATTGCAGCAAAAAACCATCGAATATATTCCCGAGCAGAGCCTTACCGTCATATATCCTGTAAAAGAGGAATTCTTGAATCTGGCTGGTTCCATGCAGGGTGGATTAATATGCGCTGCTCTTGACAACACTTTTGGACATCTGTGCTATCTAGTAACCGATAAGGTTCCTATTGCCACCATCGATATCAGCACTACTTTTCATCGTCCCATATTTTTAGGGGATACTCTGAAAACGGTAGCTCGTATACAGTCCAAAGGCAAAACCACCATCCACTTAATAGGTGAAGCCTTTAATAACGATAATAAATTGATTGCCACAGCGGTTACCAATTATATAATATTGCCGCCCTCCAAATAGTGCACCATTAAAAAACTCCCCGGTTTATCATCTTCCGGGGAGTTGTTGTTTACCAGCTGTTACGGCGAGGTTGAGGTCGATAGCAATCCCGGCAGTAAACAGGCCGATCACCAGAAGGCTGGAATGGTACTGTGGTTTCCTGTCCACAGGTTGCACATACAGCCGGATACATCTGACGTTCTGTCCGTCCATATCCGCTATCCCGGTTGCGAGCTTTGCGAGCTGCACGGCATTCCGGGCAGCGGCCAGGCTCATTGGTAAAACCCTTCTGGTCGTAGAATTCCTGCTCAGCTGCAGTGAATTCGAATTCACGTCCACACTCTTTACAGGTCAAGGTCTTGTCTGAATACATTAAATACCCTCCTCAATTATTATCCCATGCCAGGGGAAGCGCCTTAAATTCCCTAACTTCCCAAGACTGGGCTAATCGAGAGAAGGGCTAACATCCATCGCAAGCATGAATAAGCAAACTCTATTTTAACTGATGTTGCCAGAAAAAGCAAATTGTCCACTATTAAAGCTTTTTTCAGGTTACTTTCTAGTACCAACCCTGACAGTAATCCTCTCCTGCCAGCTGCGCATAATTCATTACTTCCTCATATTCAGGGATTTCAATACGTGTAAAATCTATGCCGTAATTGCAGCGGGGACAGATCATACGGTAACCCGCAAATAAATCTCCCTGCCCCTCCAGGGTGGCCAGAATCACCTGAATAACGGTGGGACAAGTTTCTTCTCCTATGGAATAGTGAGCTGCGGTTTTAAGGGTCCAGTTATATTCATCGGATTGTCTACCGCATTCTGGACAACGTATCATGAGTTCAGCTTCCTGTTTTCTCAGTCCCATGGAATTTCTCCTTTATAATAATATGTGCTCGAACTATTTATTTATATTATAATTCTATTAACGACTTTTTTCACACCACCTGAGAAAGAGTGAACTGCTATGCGCCTGAGCGAAGCAGCCGAATTAATGATATATTGTTCCCGCTGCGGCAACTATGTAAATGAGTATAATTGGACTTTAGAGACTGCTTCCAAATATTCTGTGAAGGGTAAATCTACCCCCACCTTGATTTATGTTTTGTTACAGAGGGCTGACCACGAAAAGGAATGGGAAAGTTTCCGGGTGGTCTGTCCCCGTTGTCATGAAACCTTACCTATTAGACAAATTCCTCAGATGGAACGGGAACAGCTTGAGGCTTACGCCCAGGAAGTGGGCGAAGCATACGTGAATTTTAATTACTAGCTAATGCAATACTTGCTATCATTTTTTCCCAGGAAATTTGATTGACATTTGGTTCGGGCTCTGGTTATCATGTTGTTACACTGATGATGAGGAAGTAAAACCACCACCAGCCTACAGAGAGTCGGGGAAAGCTGGAATCCCGGCGGAAATGGAGTGGAACAATGGTCCTCGGAGGGTGAGGTGAACCAGTCTATTAAAGACTGCAGTAGCTTGCGACGCTTGGCCTGCGTTATAAGGCTATGGGTGCGTAGCACTCTGTGAGGGGGTACATATGTACCAACTAAGGTGGTACCGCAGATTATACATCTGTCCTTAATTAGGATGGATGTTTTTATTTTTTGCGGCCCTTCCAATGCCTTCGTCGGAGATGAGTCGAGCTAAGATGAGCAGAGCAGAGATGAGCGCACCAACTAGAATTTTTAAGGAGGAATTGGAATGAAAAGGATTATGAGGAGTACGGTATCTTTGTTGCTGTCGGTAATGCTGCTGGTATTGGCAGCCGGCTGTTCAGCAGGAGGGGAATCCAGTCAAGCTGATGACCAAATTAAAATTGGTATTGTGCAGATTGTGGAACATCCCTCCCTCAACACTATTCGCGAAGCCATTGTTGA
>DLUN01000221.1:12255-13154 GCA_003444615.1 Syntrophomonas sp. | reverse complement strand
GCAATGTAACCGGAACATCCGATGCAGTCTCCGCCGAGAAAATCATGGAGTTGGCCTTGCGGATTACCCCCGACATTAAAACGGTGGGGGCTCTTTATAACTCCGGTGAAACCAATTCCATCGCTGTAATCAACAACCTAAAAGAATATGCTCAAAAGAATGGTTTAACAGTGGTGGAAGCCACGGTGATGAATTCTTCTGAAGTTCAGCAGGCTACAGCATCATTAGCCAGCAAAGCAGATGCTATCTTTTCTCCGATAGATAATACTATAGCTTCGGCTATGCCCGTAGTATCTCAGGTAGCTAATCAGGCTAAAATACCCGTGTACGTTGGAGCGGATTCTATGGTTAAAGACGGGGGCTTAGCTACCTATGGCATTAATTATGTTAAGCTGGGCCAGGAGACTGCCAATATAGCGGTTCAGATTCTTGAAGGCCAAAAACCTGGCGATATTCCGGTTAAGACCCTCAGTGACGTGGAAGTCTACCTTAATAAGACTACCGCAGAAGCTATTGGCATTACTATTCCGGAAGATGTATTAAGTGAAGCCGCTCAGATTTTCGAATAAAATATTAAGACAAGATTATCGACTATCGACGGCGATTTTATGCTAAAGGAGCACTGAATCAATGAGTCTTCTAGCCTTGCAGGGTTCAGTGGAGCTAGGCCTGATTTATGCCATTATGGCTCTGGGAGTATTTATATCCTTTCGGACCCTTAATATTCCTGATTTAACGGTGGACAGCAGCTTTACACTGGGAGCTGCTGTCTCCGCTATGCTGTGCACCATGGGCCATCCTTGGCTGGCCCTACCTGCCGCCTTGGCAGCAGGATACCTGGCCGGCAATGTCACTGCTCTATTGCATACCAAACTTAAAATACAGCCTCTGCTGGCAGG
>DLUN01000221.1:3611-11997 GCA_003444615.1 Syntrophomonas sp. | reverse complement strand
TCTTACTTATTATAGTCATCTTGATACTATTTTTATTTCTCCAGACCAGATTCGGTTTGGTGTTGCGGGCCACCGGTGACAACCAGCAAATGGTTCGAGCAGTAGGTGTCAATACTGACACCACCATACTATTTGGCTTAGGCTTAGCTAACGGACTGGTAGGACTGTCAGGAGCCTTGATCGCCCAATACCAGTCTTTTGCGGATGTGAGTATGGGTGTAGGTATGGTGATTATCGGCCTGGCATCAGTGATAATCGGAGAAGTTCTCTTTGGGATCAGCTCACTGCTGCGCCGTTTGATGGCAGTGGTACTGGGAGCCATATTATATCGTTTGGTGATTGCAGTAGCTTTGCATTTGGGCATGCCCCCCACCGACCTTAAACTGGTTTCAGCGGCTATAGTTTCCATAGCCCTGGCCGCACCGGTCATTAAAGCCGGCTGGATATCCCAGCGTAAGAAGCGCTCTCATCGATCAACCCCAAGGGAGGGTTAGGGTTATGCTGAAGATTAGCGGTTTAAGTAAAACCTTTGGTTTAGGTAGTATCAATGAAAAATTAGCAGTAAATAATGTTAACCTCACCTTGGAAGCCGGGGAATTCGTTACGGTAATCGGTGGAAACGGTGCCGGTAAGTCTACTCTGCTGAACTGTATAGCAGGAGTATATGAACCGGACCAAGGCATTATTCTGCTAGACTCCATGGATATAACCTTGTGGCCGGAATATAGAAGGTCACAGTATATAGGACGGGTATTCCAAGATCCCCTCAAAGGAACGGCTTTTGATATGACTATTGAAGAAAACTTAGCCATGGCATACGTCAAAGGCCAACCCCGCGGTCTGCAATGGGGGATTCGTAGAACAGATGCCAAAATGTTCCGGGATCGCCTAGCTCGTCTGGGACTAGGACTGGAAGACCGCATGAAACAGAAAGTAGGTTTGCTCTCCGGTGGGCAGCGGCAGGCTTTAACCCTACTTATGGCCACTATTGTGGAGCCTAAGCTGCTCTTATTGGATGAACATACCGCGGCTTTAGACCCCTCAGCCGCCCAGCAGGTGCTGCGCCTGACCCGGGAATTTGTGGAGCAGTATTCGCTGTGTACCCTAATGGTGACTCACAATATGAAAAATGCTCTGGAATACGGTACCCGCACTATTATGATGCATGATGGCAGCATTATCCTGGATATCTCTGGCCAGGAACGCCGGGAGATGACCGTAGAAAAACTCATCGACCTGTTCGGCCGGCGCAGTGGCCAGGAATTGGACAACGATAGGCTGCTGCTGGGTTAAAGGTGAAACAAGTGGGCATAAGGCCCTCTGTCATAATGCTGCTTAAAGATTGAATATCTTGCCCGGGTTGAGAATGCCATTAGGATCAAGGGCTCTTTTAATGGTCTTCATGGTTTGCAGGGCTACGGGATCGATGTACTGAGTTAAGGCCTCCTTACGTTTGGCACCTATGCCGTGCTCACCGGATATTTTTCCTCCCCGCCGGTAAACTTCAGCATACAGTTCATCCAACAGCTGGTCTTTCCTTTCATCCCATTCCTGATGACCCAGCTGATCTTTTAACAGAGTAGCATGAATATTGCCATCCCCTGCGTGGCCAAAGTTAGCAATTCTAATACCGTATTTTTCCGATAAGCTGTTAATAGCCAGTACCACCGCGGGGATCTCTTTTATGGGAACTACTATATCCTCCATAGAATAAACCGGGCTGATAACTCGCAGAGCTTCGGCCAGTACTCGCCGGGGCTTCCATATTCTCTCCTGGGTAGCTGCATTGTCACCCACCAGCACATCCAGCGCATTATTTCGATAACACTGTTCGGCCAGCATTTCCATTTCCGCCAGCAACTGCCCTTCACTGTTGCCATCCAGTTCAATAATTATGTAGGCAGCCGCATGATTGAACATCAATTGTTTATTGAGGAACTGTTCCGCAGCTTTAATGCATAGGTTATCCATAAATTCTATGGAAGTAGGAATAATGCCGCTTTTGGTGATCATCTCCGGTACCAGCTGGATAGCTGCCGGTATGCTAGCAAAAGGTGCCATAATAACCCCGTTGAATTGGGGACGAGGCTGCAATTTTAAATATATCTTGGTGATCACCCCGAGGGTGCCTTCCGAACCAATCATAAGCTGAATTAGATTATACCCAGATACTTCTTTGATGGTTTTTCCACCCAGTACGGCAACTTGCCCGTCTGCCAATACCACTTCCAACCCAAATACGTGCTGGCCGGTAACTCCATAGCGTATAGCTTTATTGCCGCCGGCATTGGTGGCTACATTTCCCCCTATAAAAGAACTATCCGCACTACAGGGATCACCGGCATAAAACAAGCCCGCTTCCCTGGCACACTGCTGCACTTCGGCAGTAGTTACACCGGGTTCCACCACCATAAACATATTGTCCCGGTCCAGTTCTATTATTCTGTTCATTTTTTCCAAGGTCAGAAGGATACCGCCTAAAAAGGGGACCGCTCCGGCGGCTAGTCCACTACCAGCTCCCCGGGGAGTAACGGGAATTCTCTCTTGGTTGGCTAACTTCAGAATAGCAGAAATCTGCTGGGTGTTCTGCGGTTTTACCACAACTTCAGGCAGGTGCCTCCATTTGGCTCCAGTAGCTTCGTCATGGGAATAGCTCAGCATCTGCTCGGGATCATCGAGCACATTTTGAGAGCCGACGATACTTTTTAATTCAGCGATAACAGGTGCAGTTACCCGGTTATATTCCATTGGTCCTCCTGTTATTGAATTGAAATAATCTTTCCATAGTATATTATTAACATTGGCCGGTTGATTATTAGTTATGAGAATAGGGCGAAGAGTTTTGGAGCGAGCCGGCTAACACTCCTGCAGAGTATATCAAGGGGTATCGGTACAGGCACCGGCCAGATCTCCCTCATCTCCCCAGGCTTTCTCTCTTTTTCCCATCTCATTGATTTTTTTCATTTCGAAAAAGATGAAAGTAGCGGTCAATAAAACTGCTAATAGGTCGGAGATGGGCGGTGTTCTCCATACTCCTTCAATACCCCAGAAACGGGGTAAAATGAGCAATAAGGGTATGAATATCAATACCTGCCGGGATAAGCTGAGAATAGTTGACTGTACCGGCTTGCCCACCGCTTGGAAATAAGTTGAGCCGATGATTTGAAAGCCCAATACCGGAAGCATGGCAAAATAAATGATCATCGCATGGGTGGTTAAGGCAATAAGTTCAGCATCTTTAGGATTAAACAGGGCGATAAGCTGGGCAGGCCAAATATGAACTACCAGCCATCCCAGGACAGAAATAGCTGTTCCAGCAAAAACGGCTACCTTGAAAGTCTCTTTAACCCGACCAAACTGCCGGGCTCCATAATTAAAGCCAATGATAGGCTGGGCTCCCTGGCTAAGGCCCAATATAGGCATAAATAATATGGTTCCTATACTCATCATAATTCCTACAGCTGACAGAGCTATATCACCGCTGTAATAAATAACTGTTTTGTTAAGGATCATATGCTGTACACTATTGGCTACCTGCATAGCAAATGGGGCAAACCCAATCGCCATAATACTCAGCAGAATTGGCAATCGGGGGCGAAGGTTTTTCCAACGGATCTTAACAATGCTGCGCCCGCTTAAAAAGTAACTCAGTACCCAAGTTGCCCCAGCTACCTGTCCCAGGACCGTAGCAAAAGCTGATCCTCTCATCCCCCACCCAAATTGGAAAATGAAAACATAGTTTAGGACCACATTTACTGCGCCGCCTAATAGCTGGGTATACATGGCCATGCGAGGATTACCTTCCGCACGGATAAAATTATTCATACCCATGCTGATGGTGCCAAAGACCGCTCCCAGCATAATGACCTGCATAAAATCCCGGGCATAAGGCAGTACCTCTGGGCTGGCACCAAAGGCAATCAAGATCGGCTCAGTATATAGGAAAAAGATAAAGGCAAAGATAGTTGGCAGCAGTATAATCATAGTGGTAGCAGTGCCAATTACCTTTTCTGCTTCCTCCTGCCTTTGCTCTCCCAGGCGAATGGAAATCAAAGCAGTTGCTCCGACCCCAATAAGCACCGACACAGCCATTAGTATAATCATTATGGGAAAAGCTACCGTGGTTGCTGCAATGGCCAAAGAGCCTATCCCCCGGCCTAAAAATATCCTATCCACAATATTGTAGAGCGAGTTTACTACCATACCCACAATGGCAGGCAGGGAGAAGCTCCATAACAGGCTATTTATTTTTTGATAACGCATGGCTTGAGTTCTATCCATGGGGGTCTCCTAACTAATTACCATCCATAAAATTCACTACATTTCTTAAGCTGTGCATAAATGTATTCAATTCCTGCTGATCTACTTGCTCAAACTGCTGTTTAATGCTGTCGGTGTAACGCTCCATCACCTGCTCCATTACTTCTCGGCCTTGCTGGCTCAAGCTAAGCTTCTGTTTGCGGCGGTCATGGGGATCAGGAGTTCGCATGACCAGACCCAGCTGTTCCAACTGATTAATAATGGTAGTCAAGCCGCCCTTTTCAATGTTCAGCATTCTGGCCAGTTCGGTGGAGGTTAGGCCATCACGATGATAGAGTATACTGATTATTTTGGTCTGGTTTTTCTTAAGGGGTATGGCTGAGTCTAAATGCTGCCGGTAGTTTACAAAAAACTTTTCATAAAATTTGCCCATAAAAGTAAATAAGAGCACATGAAATTCCAATGCTTGTTCGCGTTCCATAATACACCTCAAGGATCAATTGGCATTAAAGTTAGAATTCTAACTTACTTTAGTAAATAATAAATTATTCGTCAAGAGCAGATTTAGTTTTTCCCAATAAAATCCCCTTGGTGTATTCCAAATCTTGTTGGTCAGGTGAATACATCCAAGGGGAATCGTTAAATTAAGGGAAGCACAACGGCACTCTCCATGCACGCCAAGTCCTGGCAAGGGAGGCAGGCACTGTCTAATTCAGGTAGGGCTTGTATCTTTAGACAATTAGGTCAATGGCTTTTAAGGTATCCCAGACCTTAATAGCGATAAACAGGTTTACCCGGCTGCTCATATCAGAAAAATCAATATCCAGCAATTCTTCTATTTTGCTGACACGATAGTAAAGGGTATTAACATGTATAAATAGGCTGTCAGCCGTACTCTTCATATTAACGTTGGAATCTAGTAATTTACGCAAGGTAGGCAGCAGTTCTCCGTCGGTTTTGTCATCATGTTCAATGAGTTTCCCCAGGATTTGCAGACAAAAGTCTTTCATATCCCTAAGGCTCTGGCAAAATATTGGATAATAAAGACCCAGTTCGGAGAACTTCTGTACAAAATGGCTCTTCCCCAGCAACCTAGGCAGGGTTAAAGCAACCCGGGCTTCGTAGAAGCTTTTTTGCAGCTCAGCCAGAGGATATACCCGTCCAATACCCTGAGACAAAGACAAGTCAAACCTTTTCTCCAATTCTTCTTTATAGCCTATCATGGCAGGCCAGTTTAATACCTCGTCAAGTCTATCTCTATCGGCACACACGGGTATGAGTAATGTTATATAATTGGCTCTGGAGATAGGCACTGCTTCAAGTTTATTCTTTTTGAGATACTCGTAAAGATAAGAGCTAATCACCTGTATATCAGGGTCATCAGATGACCGCTCGACCTCCACTAGGGTCACAACATAAGACCTATCCATCTCCAGCCGATTTTCGCTTAGGGTAGCAATATCACGAATACTAGCATTGCTATTGCTGAAAAGATATTCAGCCAGCTCTTGTTCAAACCGGTCACTATCTTTATGTATTTTGCAGAAATAACACTTAATGGCCAGTTTAGTCTCCATCAGGATGGAAAGAGCCTGGGATATCTGTTCTACTGGCACATTCTTAGCAATTATAAAAGCACTGGAGCTATTGTAACGGACTCTATAATAGAGATACTTGTTATCTTGCTGATAATAATAGTCTCTTCCGGAAATATTGGCGGGAATAGATACAAATAGACTATCTACCTCATCAGAGTTGTTCATATTGGGATATTGTATACGTCCGTTATGATCAGCAATTATTACTGGAAGCTTAAGCATGTTCTCTACATACTGGGATACAAAACCTAACCCCTCGTCAAGCACTCCGTCAACCAAGTGATACACTTTGTTAGGTGCTATCATAGACAACCTGCCTCACCTCTTCCTACAGTGATACTATATTTACAGCAAAAATCATACCACCTGGTAAGACTCTAACTCATAACCCAGGAACAATAATATTGAAGGGTTATGTACGGCTATACTATTGTCTCAAAATGATACACACCGTCCTAGTCTTAAAGTATCAGATTTGTGTTAAAATGAGATTATATGTGATCTGTCTATCCGTAAGCAGGTTGCACCATCTCTGAGAGGAGGAGGGTATTGGTGATGAAGCCTGTGGAACAGTTGCTTAGCCCCATGACTAGAAACCGTCTGGATGTTCAGACCCTGGACAAAAATGACCTTATCCTCATGGAAAGAATCCGCCAGCAAAAGGATGCTATGGTCAGGCAGCGTCTGCATTTTCAGGAGGTGGATATAGTCAGACCAGATGTACTCGAATCCTGGCGTAGATGCTATGACTATGGCTTAGATTATAATATATATAATTATGGTCCCGTTTTGGACAAACTTGCCTTGCAGGAGAAAATGCATCAAAAAGATTTGCTTCTTAAGGCTGCCGATCCCTATATTTGCCAGTTAGAAGCCATGTTATCTGATGCTATTATCCTGTTATCAGATGAAGAAGGTGCTATGCTGCGGGTAATCGAAGGCAATGAGCTGTTGCGGAAACAAAACGAACGCTTTAACCTGGTTCCAGGGTCGATTTGGAATGAATCCACCGTAGGTACCTGTGCTCACTGTATTAGCTTGATTCAGGGTACACCTATGCAAATATGTGGGCCAGAGCACTATTTTGAAAAGTATGAAGAGATCTCTTGTTCATCAGCCCCCATTTTTGATATTAACTATAATCTAGCTGGCTCATTATGTGTGGTTACTTCCAGCTTTAGCAAGCAGAGTTCTCAGTCGCTGGGATTGGTAGTGTCCATGGCATGGGCTGTTCAAAACCAATTTCAAATAGCTCTGCATAATGATCTGTTTAACCTGACTTTGCAAAAGACAGATAGTGCCCTCATGGCTATCAACAAAAGCGGTATTATCACTAAAGCCAATCTAGTAGCCCAACAGATGTTTGTAGAAATTACTCAGGATTTAATAGGAACTCATGTAGATCAGATTTTGGGTGAACAGCCCCTTATTAAATCAGTATTGGAGTCAGGCAAACCTATTGAGGACGCAGAAATTGAAATCGATCGTCTCAACCAGAGAGTTGTGGTTAGTTTCGCTAAACCCCTCAATGATTATTGCGGAAACAACCTAGGCTGTATAGTGGCTCTAAAAAGAATTAACCGGATTAAAAATAGGGAGACACGCCGGGATGGCCTGAACACCAGATTTACCTTTGATAAGATAATAGGCAGTTCACCACCGATCAAAAAAGTGATTGAGATAGCCAGAAAGTTTGCCCATTTGGATGCTAATGTCTTAATTCAGGGAGAAAGCGGCACCGGTAAAGAGATGTTCGCCCAAGCCATACATCATGAAAGCAGAAGTAGCGGTCCCTTTGTTGCCGTTAATTGTGGGGCTATCCCTGCCAATCTGATTGAAAGCGAATTATTTGGCTATGAAGGAGGCTCCTTTACTGGGGCAGAGCGACGCGGACGTGCTGGTAAACTGGAACTGGCTGATGGAGGAACCCTATTCCTGGACGAAATTGGTGACATGCCTTTAGAGCTGCAACCAGTATTATTGCGAGTACTGGAAGAAAAAAGGTTAATGCGTATAGGTGGTAATCGCTATATTCCGGTTAACTTTAGATTGATAACCGCTACTAACAAAAATTTGTACGAGCAGGTGGAAACCAATCAATTTCGCCAAGATTTATACTACCGACTTAAGGTTCTACAAATAGATATACCTCCCTTGCGGGAACGCAGCTCAGACATTCTGGAGCTAGCCAATTACTTTATCAGGGTCATTGCCCAAAATCAGCTAATTGTCCCCCCTGTTTTGAGTGACTTGGCCACTATTTATTTGCTCAATTACCATTGGCCTGGAAATGTAAGGCAATTAGAGAATTCCATGTTATACGCCGTCAATGTCTGTGAAGATAATATTATTCGTCCTGAAGATTTACCGGAAGAGATTGTCTCCGGCATTGATCTTGATTTACCAGTAAACACCGGGACCCAGTTGCATATGGCACAGCCTATCACTAATCTTTCCATGAAAGATATGGAGCGTATCATGATAACCCAAGCCCTGGAGCAGACCAAGTATAATGTATCTGAAGCAGC
>DLUN01000221.1:0-3273 GCA_003444615.1 Syntrophomonas sp. | reverse complement strand
CCCTGTATGTGTAATCAGGAGTGTCCCTATATTATTAGAGGAGCCTGATTAAAAAACAGGCTCCTCTGGATTGAGTATTGGGTTAGCTTGTTAACGATTAACCGTTTTTGACTATACTCTTACCAGCCAAGTAACCAAAGGTGAAAGCGCGTCCGTGGCTGTTGCCGGGTAAGTTGACACAGTAGTCATTAGCATAATAGTTTCCGGAAGCGTTACCAGCTGCATACAGTCCGGGAATTACATTTAATTCTTCATCCAATACCTGCAGATCCTCATTGATCTTCAGTCCTCCCAGGGTAACCAACAAAGCTGTTCCCAGTGGAGCAGCATAGAAGGTGGGCTTTTCAATGGTGGTCAAACAGGCGGCTCGTTTACCATAGTCTTCATCGACGCCTTTTCTGGCCAGTTCATTATAACGCTCAACAGTAGCTAGGAAATTATCTACCGGCACTTCCATCTTCTGGGCCAGTTCTTCCAAGGTCTCGGCACTTCTGATGAATCCTTTTTCAATATACTGCTTTACATTCTCCGGATTATGGAAGTTGGTACGCATGTCTTTACAGGCTACTACCTTAAAGGAAGGAGCTTCTTCCGGCCATTTGGAATCCCAGACATTCCATCTGACATTTCCAGGCTGCTGACGCTGTGCGTTACACAAATAGGCATAGGGTAGTTCTTCGTTACAATAGCGCAGACCCCTTTCATTAACACTTAACCAGGGCTGACGCATTAGAGCATCGGCTAATATGGGAGCGCCAGGAACAGCAAAGTCAAAATACATAGGAGCATGAGGGAATTCATCGATAGCTGCCCCTATCCACATGGCCATTTTATGTCCATCCCCAGTATTAATGGGACCATTTACCATTTCAAACATGTTGGCATGAATGTATTTGGTGGAAGGAATATAGTATTCGCGCATTTCCTTGTCAGCATTATAGTCTCCTGAGCATAATATGATACCTTTGGTCCCAACAAATTTCTTGTAAGCGCCTTCTTCGCCGGCTATTACCGCAGTAACCCGTCCTTTGTTGTCGTCTTCCCGCACCAGTCGAACGGCTGGAGTCTTGTAGCGAATATCCACACCAGCATCTACGCAGCCCTGTTTTAAGGCATAGCGCATGGATGCGGTCCAGGGGTCAGTTCCTGCGGGAGCATCACTAATAGCTGCCTCACTAGGATCCATTCTAAAGCTTAGGGTAGGAAATCCCTTTAATGTGGTTCCTGGAGTCATGGTCTCATCAATGGGTACCGGTTTGGGTTTACAGCCATAGCCTTCCGCCTTAGCCATAATCCAATCGGCTACCATACCACTGTAATCCGCCCACAAGGACACAATTCTCTGGTTAGCTTTGTAGGCGTTATAACGCATGATTTCCTGGACAGCTTCCATTTTATTGATTTCATTACCAATCTGTTTTTGCATTTTGGAACCAATGGCCCCATAGTCATTGCCCCGGAAGTTTACTTGCTCGGTCTTCTCCAAAAGAATAACTTTGGCTCCTTCTTCTGCAGCAGACATAGCAGCACATAGACCTGACATTCCACCTCCGACGACGATTACATCAGCAGTAACAGTCTCGGTGATTTCAGAATCCGGAATCGGTGGGGGAGGTTTTAAGAAACTAGGAACATTATCCGTAACATCGGCAGGAGCCTGATCCACAGGCGGGGTTTCTTCTGCACCACATCCGGCGAGCAGCCCCGCTGAGGCAATGCCAACTGTGCCCAGCGCAGCACCCTTAATAAACGTTCTTCGAGTAAAACCTTTTTCCTGCTTCTCATCAAAACTCATCAAATCTACCCCTTTCTATGTTTTTTTTACTGTTCATCAAGTGTATATCTGTACTGCCAGAACCCCTTATAGTGAAACTATTTCAGCCTTTAATACAGCCTCAAAATCAGTGTAACATGCTGTGAATCAACACACATCGTTAGGTATTACGAACCTTTGTGCAAAACACTGTAGGATAATCCAAATTAAAAAAAATGAAAACCAGGAATAATATTGAATTATTTTGTACTATTTTGAAAATAAGGCTATTTCTGATTTTGGATGCTACCACGAAATTTATCTCAAAACACTGTATGGGCATCTAATGGCAATAATTTTCTACTTAATGTAGAATAAATGCATAAAACTGTGCATTAGATACATATTTCCTTAAATCATACTAGAAATATATATATATTTTTTATAGGAGGTTATCGATGGAACGCAAAAGTTTTCGGGAGAGATTCTTAAATAAGAAGGTCATCCTTATCGTAATAGGAGTTGCAGTAATCATAGGTGCAGGTACCGCCGGGGCTTTGCTGAAAGCCAGTGAAAACCCCTCTTTCTGTGCTACCTGCCATTTAGTTGAGCCCTATTATGTTTCCTGGAGTGAAGGAGTCTTATTAGACCACCAACACGCTGTTGAAGATGTTACTTGTCAGGAATGCCATACCAGAAGTATCCCCGAAAAAGCCATGGAAGGTCTTAACTTTATAACCGGCAATTATACCTTGCCATTGGAAGGCAGTCAACAAGGCGATCGCCAGTTCTGTTTGGAATGCCACTCTGAAGACGGTGATGGTTCCAGTTGGGAAGAAATAAAGCTAGCCACTGTTTTTGAAGAATCTAACCCGCATGACTCCCATCATGGCGAACAAGACTGTAATATTTGCCACAATATGCATGAAAAGTCCTATGCCTTTTGCTCCGATTGTCATATATTCAACTGGTTGAGCGAACTGGATGAGGAAGTCTGGGATAAAGCCTGGTAAGATGATAAACAGCTAAATAGGCTTAATGGAGGGAGTATTTGCTCCCTCCATTATTTACTGACTACAATTAACAGTCTGTTTAAGAAACTAACCAAGACTAGATAATTAATCCAATGTTCAAATGAGAGTATAAAAAGTAATATGTATTTATTAGACAGTGTTCAACACATGGATTAAGCCAGGTTGGCTAAATCTTCGAAAAGGTCTAGGTGTATAAACCGTTGCATAGGATTTATAGCTTCATTTCCTCAATGAAAACTGGAGTGGCTTTGCTACTTTTGGTAGGTGCAGCATCTGCCATAGGCAGTTCTGTCTTGCCTAATACATTTTATCAAACAGCTATTTTTGAATTGCTCTTGCTTTTGCTGTTGATAAATATGACCTTTTGTACCATTAACCGTGTTAAGAAAACCTATCGGGTTCTTTTGGGCAAGTCCAGTATCAGGGTCTGGCTAAGGCAATTCGGTATTATATCGTTGCATTTAGGCCTGTCTCTTATACACATCT
>DLUN01000113.1:7837-8337 GCA_003444615.1 Syntrophomonas sp. | reverse complement strand
GCAAAACCACGCTGTACTTGCAGGCGGTAACCCTGATTGTCCATAATTAACTGCAGCCGGACCAGTTCCTGGCCGCCATAAGCCTGACCTTCACTGTCAGCCAGCTGACTTAGGTCGATAAAGCAATCACTGCCATCATACTTGTAATCCTGCTGGTAAACATGACCGGCTACGGTTTGCAGCGACAGGGACAAATTATTGCCGGCAGCATTGGCATTATAATTGACTTTTAAGTATCCTCCGGCATCCAAATTGCTGACCCGGCCGTCTATAATAGTCCCGGTCCCTTCCAGGCTACCAAAGCGCACCAGGGGCATGGTCCTTTTCTCAACGGTTTCATCAGAACCCAATATATTAATAAGCCCCTGCTGTAAACCAGAGCCGTGGATTTCCACTATTTCGCCCCCCTGCCGGCGGCCCACATCGGGAATTACCGCTGAGATGCGAGGGCTGGAGCCCTTAAAGGTGAAAGGTTTGCTATTGGAAACCCCGAAATCATT
>DLUN01000113.1:7266-7600 GCA_003444615.1 Syntrophomonas sp. | reverse complement strand
TCGTTTTTCAAGTCCTCTAAACTAGTCCATTTACGCAAATCATCCCATTCACCGTTTCCATTAATATCGGTAAATGGCTCCAAAGGATTACCATTTTCATCCACGTCAAATGCAAAGTTGTTGTTAAGATCCTGGTAAGGTTCATATAAACGGAAATCCCGGCCAATTATCTGGACATAATCGCCTCCAGCCGCTGTTCCTTCCGTAACCGTCAGGCTGTCGATAAACGGCTGGCTGGTGGGTACCATATAAGTAAAACCTTCCGGCAACCCGGTACTCCCTCCGTCGGAAGGATTCAATACCACCACCGGTACTGCCTTGAAGGCTACTCCCA
>DLUN01000113.1:6149-6952 GCA_003444615.1 Syntrophomonas sp. | reverse complement strand
TTTTCACCGATAATATCAATATAGTAACCACCCGCGGTGGAACCCCTATCCGGGACTATAGAGGTAATGGTGGGAATACGCTGAGGACTCAGATAGAAATAAAACCCATCCGGCACAGTAGCTCTTTTGGTGTCAGGGTTAATAACGGTAACATCGTAGGATCTCTGTACCTGCAGATTAGGTATGGTTACCAGTATCCGTTTGCCGCCGTCAACTACCTTGGCTCGATGTCCGATGATATTGTTTTCGCTGTCTACCTGATAAGGAGTCAGAATATCCAAAACCAATAATGACGAACCGTTGCGGGGGGCTAAAGTTAACTGGTTACTCGTACTATTCACATCATAAATATTCCCGCTTTTGTCCCTGGCAGTTATTTTGCTGCCATCGTAAGCAAAGGTCCATTCCTGAACTCCATCGGTCAAAACTGCTTGTTGAGCATTGTTTTTCTTTATAATGTAATATTTGTCATTGCCATCCTGCAGCAGAATACTGAGGTAATAATCAGCCAGAACTAATCGGCCTTCCTCCACCCGCAGCAGTTCTTTTCCTGCCGGAGCGGTATAGCTTTTCGGCTCAATTATACTGGTGCTGCCATCTTTGTATTGATATTCATTGACATCCTGGTTGTCAAACAAGACCCGCGCTCCCAGCAGCCGGTAGATGCCCATCCCGGCAGTAGTAGCCGTGGGATCCGGTCCCAAGAAGCCATCACCATTGATCACTACCAGAGTGCCGATGGTGCCTTCCGCTGGCGATATGCTGGTTATGCGGGGATCAGTCTGGGTCTTTACATAAATAAA
>DLUN01000113.1:4745-5857 GCA_003444615.1 Syntrophomonas sp. | reverse complement strand
GGGGGAGCATCAAAGGTTATCAGCTGGGAGGAGGGATCTCGGTTTATGTTCTGTACCTCCAGGCCATCTATGAATACCCGTACCCCCACCTGGAAATTGGCACCTTTAATCTGAACGCCCTTCTCACCTTCTGTAGGAACTACGTGAGGCTCCACACTGTTAATAACCGGCCCCTGGTTTTCGTCCACCAGTATGAAACGAAGCATATCCTCTTTCCGGATGGGATAACCGTAGTCACCGGAATTTTTCATAGGATTCGTGATTTCCAAATGGGTGGCATCGAAACAATCCTGGCTCACCTGGATACCCGCGGGAATGCGGATTACTATCCGGTTACCTATTTCCTTGCCAGCCGTGCCATCAATTACCGTGGTACCGTGGAGAACCTCCATGCTGGCCCCCGGGTAACTTTTCCACGAATTGCTGGCATCTTTGATAAGTACATCATCAGCATTTTTTCCTTCCCGTTTAAGGGTAATGGCTCCCCCTAAATTCACCAGAGGGTAGTAAACATGCTCAGTAACAGTATCCGGATCGGTGAATTTGTTTACTATGAAATCCTGGCCAGTTATACTGATAACCAGGTCTTCCCTGGTCTCATATTGCCCGCCTGTTTCCATCACCGGAATGCTGTTGGGTATTACTTCGGTAAAAGAAGGAGCGGTGTAACTTTTTATGAATAAATAGCCTTTTGCCAATATGGCTTGTTCTACGAACCGGTACTCTTGACCGGTTTTATTTCCGTTTTCCAATACGGCTAATGTAGTGGTTAACTCCACCACCACATCTTTCCGGGGCTCATCCTGTATTTCCTGGTCATTTAAGATGGGAGTGAAAACCCGCAGGTTATCGTAGTAACTGCTAAACTCCTGCTGATCCACAGGCTGAAACTGTGTATCATCGCCAATGAATACTTTGATAGTACGTTTAACCTCAACATCCTTTTCGCCTGTGCCCACATTATATTTCCCTGTTCCATAATCGATAGCCAGTGATTTGTGATCATCAGCGGACAGTGATTGGTCGGGGTTGTCCAGTGTCAATCCATCTATCAGCAGTTCATCAAAGTTCTGCCCTATCACAGTTACTTTATTATTGTTCAAATTCGGTCC
>DLUN01000113.1:3618-4448 GCA_003444615.1 Syntrophomonas sp. | reverse complement strand
AGACCGCGTAAATCAGTCCCGGCGGGTGGGTCGGTCAAACGGTTGGTTAATACCACCTGGTAGGTTCCCGGAACCAGGTCGGGCACTTTAACAGTAATTATGTCATCATCATTAACATTGCTCTGGTAATGATAGTCGGTTCCCAGGTTAGAAGCATAATAGGGGTCATTGATATCCCGGAGGAAAAACACGGAACTTTCTTCTAAATGAGGAGCGCGGAAATAAACCGTGGTTTGCCGGGGTACCCCTTTGTTAGGATACATCTCCAGTCCCGCAAATTGCCTCTCCTGTACTACCCGGAACTGGTTCTGGTAGAGACGGCGGATAGTTACCTTCCCGCTTACATGTTCTACCCCGGTATTGTCCCGGGTAAAAATAATATCGTGGAAACCAGTATCTCCGGAAATGTTGCTGATGGTTATCTGGCTGTCAGTTGGATCGATATTTCCATTAAGAGAACCCTGCCCAAAGGAGAGCTTATCCTTATCCAAATCGCTTCCCTTAATGGTCAGTTGTCCTGTTCCCAGGTAAACAACTTTAGGTTCAACGCTGTTTATAGTGGGAAAATTGGAGTCATCAACAGTTATACTCAGATCACCAACAGTAATGCCGTCGGTGAACAGAATGGACTTGATTTCCGGGCCGGTCAGTTCAAACTTGATAAATACGTCTTCATTGACAACCCGGCGGCCCAGGTCGGCACCTAATATTTTACTGCCTCCCCCGGCAGTGGTGCGCACCCGCACCATCTTATCTTTAAGCCCGCTGCCGTCTATCTCAATAACTCCTTTTACGGTCTCCAAGACTTCATTGTCGGTTCTTTCCACAAA
>DLUN01000113.1:547-3395 GCA_003444615.1 Syntrophomonas sp. | reverse complement strand
AGACCCTCCTAGCATTAAACACAGTAATTCTTTATCTTTATCGACTTAAGTCCCGGCTATCTTAAAGACGGATGGTTGGCAAGATTCTCCTCCTGCTTACTTATACGCTGTTTTTCGAGCTTTTCCTCTTATGCTAATCCTATATTTTCGCCTTATTAGTAAAAAGTTCTTCCCCCGGCCTCATAGGCTGCCAATAAAAAATCCCCTGGTGGGGACTACAGCTACCTTGTTCTCCGGCTTCCGGTCAGTTTTCAAGTTGGATTTCGGTCAAAGCCACTACTACCAAGGGGTCGAAGCTAGAACCGGTGGCTTTTTGAATAACCTGGCAGGCCAACTGAGGAGACAGCCGCTCTTCTTCGGGAGCTAAAGCAGTCAAACCGTCAAAAATATCGGCCACGGCAATTATGCGGGCTAAAAAGGGTATATCCGTCATTTTTCTTCCTTCGGGAAAGCCGCTGCCATCATATCTTTCGTGATGATATTTTATGGCTTCTCTAATCAGCTTCCACTCATCACCGTCGGAGAAAACCTGGGCACCCTTACAGGGGTGCTCTTCATCGGCATTTTGCAGCAGTTGGCTCCGGCCGATATCATGCAAGAGGGCTGCATAGTGCAGGGCTTTGGCTTCCTCTTCATCTAATCCTAACTGCCTGCCTAACCGGTCGGCTATTATGGCTACTCTTCGCCCATGTTCCTTAAAGCCACTGCTTTCACCTTCCCCGGCCTCAACCGCTATTTGCAGCAGCTGTTCCATAAACCGCTGCTGTTCCTGGCATCGTTTGAGCCTGGTAAGTACCCGCGCTGCAGAAGCCCGCAAAATTCTCAAAATCTCTTTGTCCTCGGCTTGCAGTCCTTGCGGATCGTGTTTTCTCTTCCCGCACACGATAATTTCTGCCGAAGCAGCACCTTCAGCCCTAATGGGCAGCAAAAACCAGTCCTGGCTTCCATCTGATTTTTCCACCAGCTCGGGGTTGGTTCGCGCCTGGAGCAGCAAGTCAGCCCAAACTGACATTTCTTCTTCCCCAGCAGAAATCTGGGCAGGACTCAGCACCTGAACTTCTGTTTCTTCCCCGGGAAGCACCCGGTAAAGAGCTATTGCCAAGTGTTTTGTCAATTCTTCATAAGTACCGGCTCGATGCAAGTCCTCCAGAGCTCGTACCCAAGCCTGCAGTTGGCTATATTTTTGCCGCTGCCGCTTAATCAAAGCCCCGGTATAGGTGAGCCCTAATCCTGCCCCCAGAAAAAGTAAAGCTATAACCCCATCAGGTATCCAACCGCCTAGTGCTATGGCAGCTGCCAGCGCGGTAATCGCCAGACCGCTTATCACTATATGCCTTGACTCCATTAACATCCCTGCCTACCGTAAAATGTCAGTTACAGTTTACCACAATAAGAGCCATAAGTATCTTGAACCGGGTCATGATAATTTGCCGCTCAGTGACCCATGCTATTAACAACTACACATATAGGGGGTTATAAAAATGGACCATAAACATATGAATCTGCTGGTCTTCAGCGGTGACTATGACAAAGCTCTGGCGGCTTTGATACTGGCTAATGGAGCCCGGGATTTAGGTATGTCAGTAACTATGTTTTTTGCTTTTTGGGGATTAATGCTGCTCAGAGATCCGGCCAAAATGAGCCTGGAGGATAAGACTATTTACGAAAAAATGTTTTCCGCCGTTACTCCCCAGGGTCCTGACCAACTGCCCCTGTCCCGCATGAATATGAGCGGGATCGGTAAGTATATGCTGGTGGAAATGATGGAAGAATCCCATACCCCCCAGCTGGCGGACTTTTTACAGGGCGCCCGTAAAAAAGGCGTAACCTTTTATGCCTGCAAACTATCCCTGGAAGTCATGGGCTTAAAAGCAGAAGAACTCCTGCCCGAAGTAGAAGTATTGGAAGTCAAGGATTACTTACAGGATGCGGTAAAGGCTGACCTGGAATTGTTTATCTAACCGGTGGCTTATCAGTGTCAAAAGTAGGAGGTGTACATAGTATAGATTAAACACTTCCATAGGTGACTAAAATGAGCCAACAATTAGGATTTCCCTATCGTTCCTTTCGCCGCCAGGTAATCGGGGTAGAACACCGGGTTCCCACCAGGCGCAGCCGTCAGAGCGCCTATGTTTATTTTGACAATGCTGCCAGCACCCCTGCCTTACAGCCCATTGTCGATCAAATGCTAGATTATCTGGGCTGGTATTCCGGTGTTCACCGGGGAACTGGTTACAAGTCCTGGTTTTCTTCCCGGCTGTATGATGAGAGTCATCGAATTATAGGCAGTTTTGTAGGAGCCGATCTGGACCGGGACACAGTTATTCTGACTAAAAATACTACCGAGGCCATTAACAAACTGGCCCATCGTTTCCCCTGGAATGCTGATGATCTGGTTATCACCACGGAAATGGAGCATCATTCCAATGACCTGCCCTGGCGCTTGCGGACCAGGGTCGAATATGCACCCGTTGACGAAACAGGCCTTTTGCAGATTGATGTTCTAGAGAAAATCTTAAAAGCTAATTATCCCCATACCCGCTTGCTGGCGGTTTGCGGCGCTTCCAATGTAACCGGGCACCTCAATGATATTCATTACTTGGCAGCTCTGGCTCATGAATACGGGGCTCTTATCCTGGTGGACGGTGCCCAGTTGGTACCCCATGTGCCGGTGAATATGAAAGCCCACCATGACCCAGAACATATTGATTTTCTGGCCTTTTCCGGTCATAAGATATATGCCCCCTTTGGCTGTGGGGCTCTAATTGGCCCGCGCCAGTTTTTCCAGCAGGGGCCTCCGGAATATGCTGGCGGGGGAACGGTATCTCTGGTGACCAGGGAAAAAATT
>DLUN01000113.1:0-296 GCA_003444615.1 Syntrophomonas sp. | reverse complement strand
TCCTATATGGCTCCCACCCCCGGGTAGGGGTAATCAGTTTTAATCTCACCGCTATTCCTCACTCACAACTGGGCAGCGTCCTCTGTCACGAAGGTGGATTCGGAGTACGAACAGGATGCTTCTGCGCTCAGACCTATGTACGCAAACTGCTGGGCATCAACCCCCACCTTTCACCACAACACTGGTTAAATGTGAGTCCAGCTCATTGGCCAGGTATGGTGCGTATAAGTCTGGCTGCTTATAATACTTGTGAAGAAATTGACCGCCTGGTAGCCTTATTGCGCCAGATTTCCCGA
>DLUN01000209.1:2463-4475 GCA_003444615.1 Syntrophomonas sp. | reverse complement strand
CGATTTAACTTGTACAGCTACTGATCTAAACCTTATCAATAATAGCTGTCAGGTAGCTTTCCTGGCACTTCCCCACGGTCTTTCCGTACCTATGGTGAAGGAATTGGTCTCCGGGGGAGTGCGATGCATCGATCTGGGGGCTGATTTTCGCTTAAAAGACGTGGCCATCTATGAAAAGTACTATGAAACCGTGCATGAAGCCCCTCACATGTTGGCAGATGCGGTATATGGTCTACCGGAACTGTACCGGGATAAGATTAAAGATGCTCAGATTGTTGCTAACCCGGGCTGTTATCCCACCAGTGCCATAGTGCCCTTGGCCCCGCTGCTAAAAGCAGGTTTGCTGGCTGGGGAAGGTATAATTGTTGATTCCAAATCAGGAGTTACCGGTGCGGGCCGGTCAGCTAAGCCCAGCAATCATTTCTGTGAAGTTAATGAAGGCTTTAAGGCTTATGGAGTGGGTACTCATCGCCATGGACCGGAAATCGCTCAGGAACTGAGCTTGGCAGCCGGTACTACGGTGCAAATGATTTTTACTCCCCACCTGGTACCCATGAACCGGGGAATCTTAAGCACTATATATGCCCGGCTGCGAACCGGGGCCGAAGCGGGTCAGGTACGCAAAGTTTTAGAGGAAGCCTATGGGACCGAGCCCTTCGTCAGAGTACTTCCAGAAGGGGTCTTCCCCCATACCAAATGGGTTTATGGCAGCAACTTTATAGATATAGGTATCTATGCAGATGAAGAAAGCGGTCAGGTTATACTGGTCTCTGCCCTGGATAATCTGACCAAGGGTGCTTCTGGCCAGGCCATTCAGAATCTGAATGTGATGTTTGGCTGGCCGGAAACTAAAGGATTGTTGTTTCCGGGTGTACACCCTTAACCGGATAGCAAGTAGGAGGAGTGTAAATAATGAAGAAAATTACGGGCTCCATAACTGCTCCCCAGGGTTTTTTAGCCCAGGGAGTCTGCGCCGATTTAAAGGCCAAAGATAAAAAAGATGTGGCCCTGATTTATTCCCAAGTACCCTGTACTGCCGCCGGGACTTTTACTACCAATCGGGTCCGGGCCGCTTGTGTGGATATCAGCCGGCAGCATTTGGAAAACGGGCAAGCCCAGGCCATTGTAGTCAATAGTGGCAATGCCAATGCCTGCACGGGTGAACAAGGTTGGAATGACACCCTGCAAATGGCCCAGATTGCCGCTGAAGAGATAGGGATTGCTCCTCAAGATGTGGTAGTAGCGTCTACCGGAGTGATTGGGGTTTTTATGTGTATGGATAAGATTGAAAAAGGAATTCGCCAGGCAGCGGCTAATCTGAGCCAGGAAGGTGCCCATAATGCAGCCCTGGCTATTATGACTACCGACCTGGTCAGCAAAGAGATGGCCGTAGAAATAGAACTGCAGGGCAAACCGGTACGCATTGGAGCCATAGCCAAAGGTTCAGGCATGATACATCCTAATATGGCTACCATGCTGGCTTTTTTCACAACAGATGTGGCCATAGACAGCTATTGTTTAAAAACAGCCTTCCAGCAAGCAGTACAACAGTCTTTCAATATGGTGAGTGTGGATAGGGATACTTCAACCAATGATATGGCCATAATTCTAGCCAACGGTTTGGCAGGCAATCAGCTTATCGATGATATAGAATCTGACGATTATAGAAGGTTTCAAGAAGCCCTGCAAGAAGTGGCCATATCACTGGCCAAAATGATAGCCCGGGATGGAGAAGGGGCTACCCGCCTCATCGAGGTCCAGGTGACCGGGGCGCCAACCCAGGAGAGCGCGCGTCAGATCGCCCGGGGGATTACTGCTTCTAATCTGACCAAAGCAGCGATTTTTGGGCAGGATGCTAATTGGGGGCGGATTCTGGCCGCAGCAGGCTACTCCGGAGCCCAGTTTGATCCCAATAAAGTAGATATTTACCTAGGCGCGGAAAAGGTAGCGGAAAACGGAATGGGTTTGCTTTTTGATGAAGAGCGCGCCCGGCAGGAATTAGAAAAAGACCC
>DLUN01000209.1:0-2281 GCA_003444615.1 Syntrophomonas sp. | reverse complement strand
TGCAAGAGGGGACGGTTCTTTCTTGCATCCGGATTGCCGTGTGTTTTAATAAACCAGTTTTGACTTATATAAAATAATAGCATGATGCAAGAAAGAACCGTCCCTTCTTGCAACAGGAATGGGGGGAAGATAGTGATTGCCTCAGCGATGGAAAAGGCGGCGGTACTGGTTGAAGCCCTGCCTTATATAAAAGACTTCTATGGTAAAAAAGTAGTTATAAAGTACGGCGGTGCGGCTATGACCGACCCGGACCTGCAGCAAAAGGTGATGCAGGACATAGTTTTGATGCATTATGTAGGCATGCATCCCATAGTGGTTCATGGGGGCGGACCGGAAATAAACCGCTTGTTGGACCGCCTCAACATATCCAGTCACTTTGTAGATGGCCTGCGGGTTACTGATAAAGCCACCATGGAAGTAGTGGAAATGGTCCTGGGAGGTAAAGTAAACAAAGAAATTGTGGCTGGCTTAAATGCCAACGGCGGCCTGGCTGTAGGGTTATCCGGCAAGGACGGCAATCTTATCGAAGCCGGTCCCGTTGACTACAGCGGAAAAATGGGCTTCGTGGGCGAGGTACGGCGCATAAATTCTCAAATCATAGAGACAGTAATAGAAAACGGATACATACCTGTTATTGCTCCTATCGGTATTGATGAACAGCAGCAAACCTATAATATAAATGCAGATATGGTGGCAGCGGGCATAGCTGTGAATATGCAGGCCGATAAACTGGTGCTTTTAACCGATGTGCCCGGCCTGTTAAGAAATCCTGATGACCCTGATAGCCTTATATCAGTCTTGAAGGTGAGTGATGTACCCAAGCTGACCGAGGAAGGGGTAATTGCCGGGGGGATGACTCCTAAAGTGCGCTGCTGCGTAGAAGCAGTTACCGGAGGAGTAGGGCGTACCCATATCATAGATGGCCGCATACCTCATTCCATTCTGCTGGAAATTTTCACCCGGGAAGGAATCGGTACCATGGTGGTCAATGGGTAACAGTGAAACAGGGAATGGTTCTCTGTTTCGGGAAAAATGGAGGAAGGATAAATGACCAATCAGGAATGGATTAATAGAGGGCAGGAAGCCTTGATGAGTAATTATGGACGCTTCCCCATTGCTCTGGTGCGGGGGAGTGGCAGTTATGTCTGGGATGCTAACAATAAACAATACCTGGATATGGTAGGCGGGATTGCCACTTGTTCCCTGGGACACTGCCCTAAAGTCGTCCTGGATGTCTTAAAAGAACAAGCCCAAACCCTGTGGCATGTCTCCAATCTCTACTGGATACCGCCCCAGATCCAACTGGCGGAAAAACTCATTCAAGCCTCGGGCCTTGACAAAGCCTATTTTTGCAACAGTGGCGCAGAAGCTAATGAAGCGGCGATTAAACTAGCCCGCAAGTATTTTTACCGGCGCAAACAAGCCCACAAGACGGAAATCATAGCCTTCGAAAATTCCTTTCATGGACGGACCATGGGAGCTTTGACTGCGACGGGCCAGCCAAAATACCATGAAGGTTTTGGGCCCCTGGTACCGGGCTTCAAATACGTGGAGTACAATAAACTGCCCGCAGTGGAACAGGCTATTACCGATAACACCTGTGCCATAATGGTGGAGCCTATTCAGGGAGAGGGAGGAATCCGCCCGGCTGATCTAACTTTTTTGCGCAGTCTTAAACATATTTGCGATCAAGCTGAAATACTGCTGATTTTCGATGAAGTACAGTGCGGAATCGGGCGAACCGGCACTTTGTTTGCCTACGAGCATTATGGAGTAAAGCCCCATATAGTTACCCTGGCCAAAGGGTTGGGCAGCGGTTTTCCCATTGGAGCTATGCTCACCACTTCTCAAGTGGCTACTGGTTTTGCGCCCGGTGATCATGCCGCCACCTTTGGGGGCAACCCCCTGGCCACGGCGGTGGCCAGCAAGGTAATGGATGTAGTTAGTCAAGAAGAATTTCTGGAGCAGGTAAAAGAAAAGGGCCGGCTGCTCCGGGAAGGCATACAAAAAATCGGTGATCCCCGTGTCAAAGAGATTCGCGGGCGGGGCTTACTTATCGGCGTGGAATTTACGGCTCCGGTTCAGGAGTTAATCAGTGTCTGTATGAAAAAAGGCCTCCTGCTGGTAGGTGCCGGAAGCAATTTGGTGCGCTTTGTGCCGCCCTTAACTATAAATCAAGTGGAAATTAATCAGGCCTTGGCCTTATTTAAGGAAGCCTTAAAAGAATGGGATGCCTGATATAAAGGAGTGAAAATATGCAGGAGATAAACGACTCTTTAAG
>DLUN01000050.1:6684-8736 GCA_003444615.1 Syntrophomonas sp. | reverse complement strand
AAGCTCGATTTCTCAATATGCCGATGGGCATCCATTAGTAAGTAACGCGGAAAAATATGTGCAGTTGTGCTGCTTATTAGAAGGGCACAGGGGGATGTTTTTCCTTTTCAATTGATGATTTCGCCTTTGCTTTTGGCTAAGTTTTCACGCCATTTGTTAAGTTCTGTAGTTGTCAATTTCGTCCACTCTGTTTCCTCACCAATAATTCTTAGAGGTTCTTTTGAGCGATAAGAACGTGTTAAGTTACCTGGAAATTTTTTATCTGTGACATTAGGATCGTTTTCAAATTCACCGGTTGGTTCTACTATATAAACGCGTTCTCTTCCTTCTCCTTTTGCTAATGCCGCTGCAAGAACTGCCCCATTGATATTAGCAGTAAAATAAATGTGATTTATTTGAAGTTCAGGATTATAGTTGGAAATTCCACCCGCTGTCAGCAGATCGCCAACCTTTAAATCAGCCTTCGTCCCATGATAAAACGGCCCTTTGTCAGAAGGAGCACCTTTATATAGTTTAGATAATTCATAATTCTTTTTTGCATTAACAGGGTCACTCAACTCTTCATAGCATTTGGCAATGTTTTCATATAAAGTTGAATAGGCACTCTTTACATTTTCATCATTTATATTTAGCGCATACTGTATAGATGTTTCCATCCACTTCAATTTGTCTATAATACTCTTTTGCTGCCGAGCCAAATGATAAGCTGCAATAAATTTTTCATAGTCATCCGCTGCTTTGTTCCATGCTTCATGAAACATCGTGCTTGCTTTATCTACATCGCCACTATCTTCAAAACCCATCCCCATCATACAGAGTTTAATAACATTGTTATTGGGATCAAATTTTATACTCATCTTATCTTGCCCCCAAATTATCAATTAAGACCTGCAAGCATATTATAGGAGTATGCTCCCAAAACAAACAGTCTATAATATACATTTTTAATAATTTATAATTAAGGTGGGATGGGAGCTTTATCCTCAACCTCATGCCTTATTTAATCTGAGAACTCAACCACTCTTTTTACTATACCTAATAAAAAACCGCATTTCTGCGGTGCCTTCTGATATAAAAAATGCCACTATTCTTGCCACCCACCTATTTGCAGGATAACCGGTTACCCTCTGTACATGGTTCGCAAAGCTTAAATGACACAAGATTACCGTCCCCTTGTGTTCATGTGTTTGCAGGAAAACCGCCCCCTTCCTATACTTGACAATTCCTATAACTTTAGTGTATATTGGCCACGTAAACTGCCCCATTAATAAGGGAGACTAAATAAATGACGGAACTGAAAATTTGTAAACAGCGCGAGGTTACTGTATATAACGACGGTCTAGCCGAAACCAGGCAGGTGCCAGTGGTAGAGGAAAAGCCGCTTACCATTTTCTTAAACCAAAGTGAGCTGGCCACTATAGTGTGTTCTCCTCATGGACTAAGAGAACTGGGCGTCGGTTTTTTGGTGACGGAAGGGTTCATTCAAAAGCCCTCTGATATATTAAGGATTTCCCTGCGCGAGGAACAGGGACTTCTATGGATAGAGACCAGCAACCCGGTACCCCAGACCAGATCTTTCCTGCGCCGCCATATTGCCAGCTGCTGCGGCAAAAGCCGTGCGGGACTGTACTTTATTAATGATGCCCGCCAGCTTAAACCAATTGAAGCTGACTTACAGGTGGATGCCCAGTATTTGCTAAATACCATCAATGCCTTGGAAGAACGGTCTGTAACGTTTCGGCTGACTGGAGGAGTACACAATGCCGCCCTGGCTGATGGAGATGAAATCCTGTGCATGTTCGAAGACATTGGTCGCCATAATGCGGTTGATAAAGTAATTGGCTATGCTTTTGGGCATGAAATTGATCCCCATGATAAATGTCTCATTTTAAGCGGCCGGGTTGCTTCGGAGATAGTGATTAAAACAGTTCGCGCCGGTTTTCCCTTAATTTTATCCCGTTCAGCCCCAACTGAGCTGGCGGTGGAGCTGGCTGAAGATTTCAATATAACGGTGGTAGGTTTTGCGCGCGGCCAAAGATTCACTGTCTATAG
>DLUN01000050.1:3753-6442 GCA_003444615.1 Syntrophomonas sp. | reverse complement strand
ATGCTGACAGCGGATAGAATACTGGAGTTGAAAAAAGAAAAGTCCGTCTATATTATTGCCCATTATTACCAGCGTCCGGAAGTCCAGGACATTGCTGATTTTGTCGGTGATTCCTATGCCATGGCGGTGGCGGCTAAAAATTCCCCACTGGACACCATCCTGGTGGCTGGAGTCGATTTCATGGCGGAATCAGCCGCTATATTATGTCCCGGCAAAACCGTATTAACTCCAGAACCGTCTGCTACCTGCCCAATGGCTGACAGTGTTGACATCCAGCACGTACTGGAGTATAAAGAGCGATACCCAGACAGCCTAGTGGTCAGCTATGTAAACACCCCGGCAGCTATCAAGGCAGTTTCCGATATATGCGTGACCTCATCCAATGCTGCCAAGATCATAGCCAAGCTGCCGCAGGATGCTAGAATACTCTTTATACCCGATGAAAATTTAGGTAAATATATAGCCAGTAAATTAAACCGGTCACTGGACCTTTACCCTTCCTGCTGCCCTATCCACGCCGCGGTTACAGCTGATGATATCAAAGAGCAGAAGCAGCACTACCCCGGTGCCGAGGTACTGGTTCATCCCGAATGTTCCCCGGAAGTTGTTGCCCTAGCCGACTTTGTGGGCAGTACCGCCGGCATATTGGATTATGCTGCCCGTTCAGGTAAGAAACAGCTTATCATCGTTACTGAATGTGGGATAATGCATTCTATAAATAAGGTGAGCCCCGGTAAGGAACTGATACTGGCTCACTCAGAGCTCATTTGCCCTAATATGAAAAGTATTACCCTGGATAAGATTCTTTACTCCTTGGAGAACCGGGAGACAGTGGTGTCAGTTCCGGAACCAATTCGTTCCCAAGCTGTGACGGCCCTGGAAAAAATGATTGCCTATGCTTCATAGACTAAGTTGCGCCGGAAGGGGCAAAACATTACCTGAGGAGGAGTGGTCATGAAATTATCAACTCGAGGAAGATACGGATTAAGAGCCATGATTGATATGGCTATAAGTGAAGAACAATCACCAATAGCAACCCATACCATAGCTGAACGAGAAGGCTTATCCGAACGGTACTTAGAACAGCTAATGGTTCCCCTGAAAAGATCTGGCCTGGTTAAGAGCGTGCGGGGCTCCCAGGGAGGATATGTATTGGCTAGACGTCCGGAGGATATTACTGCCGGGGATATTATCAGAGCCCTGGAAGGACCCATTGCACCGGTGGAATGTGTGAGTGAAGTCAATCCTGAGGAATGTGGCAGATCCGACTACTGTGTTACCCGCATATTATGGAGCAAGATAAGGGACTCCATCGCTGAAGTTCTGGATTCCTACACCCTGGCTGACCTAGCCCGGGAAGCACACCGGTGCCGAGAGGGCAAATGTTCGATTAATGAAGCTTAGATATTCGAAACCAGCCAACCTAAACAGGAGGTATATGTTTTGAAATCAATATATTTGGATCACAGTGCGACCACCCCCCTCGATCCCGAGGTTTTGGAAGCTATGATGCCCTATTTTACGGATATTTATGGCAATTCCTCCAGCGTTCATTCCCAGGGCCAGCAAGCAGCCCGGGCGTTGGAAGAAGCCCGGGAAAAGGTGGCAGCCCTGCTGGGGGCAAAACCTACGGAGCTCATTTTTACCAGCGGCGGAACTGAAGCAAATAACCAGGCCATCATTACTTATATGTTAAACAACCGCGGTAAGGGCAATCATATCATTACTTCAGCGGTTGAACATCATGCCGTACTGCATACCTGCCAGTTCCTGGCTAAGCAGGGTTTTGAACTGACTGTCCTGCCGGTGAACTCCTATGGAGAGGTGGAGCCGGATACTATCCGGGAGGCGCTCCGTCCTGACACTGCTTTGGTTTCCATCATGCACGCCAACAACGAGATAGGCACCATTGAGCCCATTAAAGAGCTGGCTGCTATTGCTCATGAAGCCGGGGCGGTTTTCCATACCGATGCGGTGCAAACGGCGGGCAAAATACCGGTAAACGTCAATGACTTGGGGGTTGACCTTCTTTCTGCATCCAGCCATAAGCTTTATGGCCCTAAGGGAATCGGCTGTTTATATGTTAGAAAGGGTATCCGCATCGGCAGTTTACTCCATGGCGGCGGGCATGAACGCAACCTAAGGGCTGGAACTGTCAATGTTCCGGGAGCAGTTGGCTTTGGCAAAGCTGCCGAACTGGCCATGCAGAGACTGTGCAGTCAGGAAGCTCCTTTAGCTGATCTGGCCAAACGCCTGATTGACGGGCTCCTGGCAACTATTCCTAACACCAGACTAACCGGCCACCCAGAAAGAAGATTGCCCGGCAGTGTAAGTGTATGTTTTGATTATGTGGAGGGAGAGTCAATACTGTTGATGCTAGACCACTACGGCATCATGGCCTCCAGCGGGTCCGCCTGTACCTCAGATTCCCTGGATCCTTCCCATGTTCTGCTGGCCATAGGGTTACCTCATGAAACAGCTCATGGCTCGTTACGTATGACCATGGGTAAAGACAATACCCAGGAAGACGTGGATTATGTCCTGCAGGTTTTACCGCCGATTATTCATAATCTAAGAGCCATGTCCCCCCTGGGACGCTAAAGGAGGATGCGAAAATGATGTACTCGCAAAAAGTAATGGACCATTTCATGAATCCGCGCAATGTGGGCGAGCTTAGAAACCCTAGTGG
>DLUN01000050.1:0-3490 GCA_003444615.1 Syntrophomonas sp. | reverse complement strand
GCCATTGCCACCAGCAGCATGGTAACGGAAATGGTTAAGGGCAAAACCCTGGAGGAAGCCGAGGCGATTACCAATAAGACCGTAGCCGAAGCCCTGGATGGCCTGCCGCCCATCAAAATGCACTGTTCCAACCTGGCCGCCGATGCTCTTCATGAAGCTATTAAGAACTATCGCCAGGGCGGTAACTCTTCGGCCAGCATTGTCAAAGGATGCTGCTCCCATGATACCGACCCTACCTGCGGAAAAAACCGGGAGACCCAGTTAGGAGAAAGTTAATCAAAGACCTGTGAGCCCTATTATACACGGTTCTTGCCAAATTCCTGAGGTGAGCTCCCAGGCTAGAGTGCTGAATTCTTGTTATTTGAGTTCATCCAAATCGTAAGGAGTCCTGGCTGGCAGTTTATCAGGTATTTTTACCGGCATTATTCCCGCCTCCTCTCAGCAAGCTTACCCTTCCTGAAATAACGGGGTGGATAGGTATCTTTCCCCGGTATCAGGAAGTAAAACAACCATTGTTTTGCCCTTATTCTGAGGGCGCCTGGCTACCTGGGTGGCTGCCCAAACCGCTGCCCCCGACGATATTCCCACCAGCAATCCCTCGTGTTTGGCAAGGCGGCGGGCTGTTTCAAAGGCGTCTTCATTTTTCACCATATATATCTCATCAATAACCTCCCGGTTAAGAATTGCGGGAACAAAACCAGCCCCTATCCCCTGAATCTTATGCATTCCCGGCTGTCCGCCCGATAATACGGGAGAATCAAAGGGCTCAACGGCTATGATCTCAATGCCGGGCTTTTTCGATTTTAGCAGTTCCCCTACCCCAGTCACTGTTCCCCCGGTGCCTACTCCTGCCACAAATATGTCAACCGCACCCCCGGTATCCTGCCAGATTTCAATTCCAGTGGTACTCCGGTGGATAGCCGGATTAGCAGGGTTTTCAAACTGCTGGGGTATAAATGAGTTAGGGATTTCTGCAGCCAGTTCCAAAGCCTTTTCCACGGCTCCTCCCATGCCCTTTTCGCCAGGAGTCAGAACTAACTCAGCTCCCAGGGCCTTTAACAAACTTCTTCTTTCCACACTCATGGTTTCCGGCATGGTCAAAACCAGCCGGTACCCTCTGGAAGCGCAGACCATGGCCAGGGCAATACCGGTATTACCGCTAGTGGGCTCAATAATCACCGATTCCGCATTTATCAAGCCTTTTTCTTCAGCGTCCTGAATCATTGCGTAGCCAATCCGGTCTTTAACGCTGCCGGCGGGATTGAAATACTCCAACTTGGCTATAAGGCGCACCTCCAGGTTATTAGCCCGGCTGTAATTAGCCAGTTCTAATAGAGGGGTACCTCCTATTAAGTCGGTTATATTCTGGGCGATTTTACTCATCTGTTTTCCTCCTATCGAGTTTGGCCTTTAACTTTAACATAACCTAACTACGGGCAGCCTTGGCCAGCGCTTGGTCAAGGTCGTAAATGAGATCTCCCACATCTTCAATACCGATGGAGAGCCGGATTTGGTCCGGGGTAACCCCCGCAGCTATTAATTCTTCCTCTGAAAGCTGGGAATGGGTGGTGCTGGCGGGATGGATAACCAGGGATTTGGCATCGGCTACATTGGCCAGATGGGAAAATAACTGCAGGCTATTGATAAACTTAATACCAGCCTCTAATCCGCCTTTAATTCCAAAGGTAAAGATAGAGCCGCAGCCTTTGGGGAAATATTTTTGGGCAAGATGGTAGTATTTACTGCCTTCCAGACTGGGATAGTTGACCCAGGCCACCCGGGGATGATCCTGCAGATAGTGGGCTATGGTCTTGGCATTGGCTACATGTCTCTCCACCCTTAACGACAGGGTTTCCAGCCCCTGCAGCAATAGAAAGGCATTAAAAGGACTGAGGCAGGCACCGGTGTTTCTCAACAGCCCCACCCTGGCTTTGGTTATATAAGCAACAGCGCCAACATCAGTTGCATACCTGATACCGTGATAACTGGGGTCAGGCTCGGTAAGGCCGGGAAACTTCCCGCTGGCAGACCAATCAAATTTACCAGAATCAACAATGACACCGCCGATAGAAGTCCCATGCCCGCCCATAAACTTAGTAGCCGAGTGAACCACAATATCGGCTCCGAATTCAAAGGGCCTGATCAGGTAGGGTGTACCAAAAGTATTGTCAACAACAAGGGGAATCCCGTTCTCATGGGCAATAGCCGCTACAGCTTCAATATCGATCAGGTTAATGCCCGGATTGCCGATGGCTTCTATGTAGACTGCCTTAGTCCTGCTGGTTATGGCCCGGCGGAAATTCTCCGGATCGTCAGGGTTTACGAAATGAACCCTGATACCAAAGGTCTTGAAGGTATCCGCAAACAAGTTATAGGTACCGCCATAAAGGGTACTGGCGGAAACTATCTCATCCCCGGCCGAGGCTATATTTAAAATGGCATAGGTTATAGCCGCCGAACCTGAAGCAGTGGCCAGGCCGCCTACTCCCCCTTCCAGAACCGCTACCCGCTGCTCAAAAACATCAGTGGTGGGGTTCATTATGCGGGTATATATGTAGCCTGCTTCTTTCAGGGCAAACAAATCAGCGGCATGCTGGACATCTCTAAATACATAAGAAGTGGTCTGGTAAATAGGCACTGCCCGTGCGCCTGTGGTGGGATCGGCCACCTGCCCAGCGTGAACCTGAAGAGTATCAAATTTCCATTTTCTTTGACTCATAACCTTCATCTCCTAATATTTATTATTCCTAGCGATTTAATAGACTATGAGTAAAAAATTTTTTATCTCCTCCCGGTTGGATAGAACAACCCACTCCTACTCCCCATAGCCAGTAGCACGTACCTTTTTCCTCAGATACCTGCATCAAGCAACACCCCCTGTCAGTTTTCTGATACTCTACTATTTTAATAGGAATAGTATATGATAAGCAATGTACAAAAACAACCACTAAATAAGTTTTCCAAATTTATAGATGCCAACTGCAGATGCAAAGTAACCAGGATTTGACCTTCCTCAATTCTTGAGAGTTCTTTGTTTCTTTGATAATATTATTTCAAAGATTCTTTGTATAATTATATTTGACCAGGCATATACTACCGAAGGAAGGAGGATCACTAATGCCGCCAGTGAAAAGAAAAGGAGAGGGCTCCGTGCTAAAAAAACGCATTTCTGTGTCTAAAAAACGTCAAATCACTATCCCTATTGAGTTTTATAACAGCCTGGGTATCGATAGAGAAGTGGAATGCTATATCCATAACAACGCTATCGTCATTCGTCCCGTTCGTGATAGCAGCGGTGAATTTGACGAAGAAATCCTGGCTGACTTAATAGCCCAAGGCCTTTCCGGGCAAGAACTCCTTGACAAATTCAAGGAAGCCCGCCGCCAAATCCGACCCGCTGTAGAACGCTTGCTTGATGAGGCCCGTCTTGCTGCTAAGGGCCAGGCATCAAGTGAAACTTATGAAGATGTTTTTGGCCCGGAGGCAGACT
>DLUN01000102.1:5166-6992 GCA_003444615.1 Syntrophomonas sp. | reverse complement strand
ATAATCAATACCAGGTTATCCAATTTATAATGAGCAGCGGCCATGGTGGCTTCCCAAACCATGCCTTCTTCTATTTCCCCATCACCTAATAAGGTATAAATGCGTCGGGATTTATTATCCATACGGGCGGCCAGAGCCATACCTACTGCCCAGGAAACCCCTTGTCCCAGAGAGCCCGTTGATGCTTCCACTCCTGCCAGCTTCCGCATATCCGGATGTCCCTGCAAAGGGCTGCCCAGCTGGCGTAAGGTATCCAGCAGTTCTGCGGGGAAATACCCCTTCTCGGCCAGAGCAGCGTATAATACCGGGGCCGCATGGCCTTTGCTCAAAACAAAACGGTCCCGGTCAGACCAGTCTGGCTGCTGGGGGTCTACCTGCATTTCCCAAAAATAAAGGCAGGCTACCAAATCAGCTGCCGACAGGGATCCGCCTGTATGACCTGAGCCGGCTTGACCCAGCATAGTTATAATTTTTTCCCGAATGCTGCGGGCTTTTTCTTCCACCATTTCGATGGCGGTCGTGTCTGTTGAGCGCACTATCCTTCCTCCAAACTTGGCCTCTGGCCTCATTCATTATACCAGCTTATTTTTACTGCGCAGGTAAGCGCTGATAAATTCATTTATTTCTCCATCCAGCACCCCATTGGCATTGCCTACTTCTAATCCGGTGCGGTGGTCTTTGACCAGGGTAAAAGGATTCAATGTGTAGGTGCGAATCTGACTGCCCCAGGCTATTTCTTTATATTCTCCCTTGAGCTTTTGCAGATTATCCTCCATTTCTTGCTGCTTTAATTCGTAGATTTTAGCCTGCAATATTTTCATAGCCGCCATCCGGTTGGCATGCTGGGAGCGTTCATTTTGACACTGGACTACAATCCCAGTTGGTATATGGGTAATGCGTACGGCTGAATCGGTCTTGTTGACATGTTGGCCCCCGGCTCCACCCGAGCGATAGGTATCGATACGCAAATCATCCGGGTCAATATTCACTTCCACCGATTCACTGATCTCCGGCAAAACTGACAGAGAAGCGAAGGAGGTGTGCCGCCTGCCCGAAGAATCAAAGGGAGAGATGCGAATAAGCCGGTGTACGCCTTCTTCACACTTCAGCTTTCCATAGGCATGAGTCCCTTTAACCAGAAAGGTAACGCTTTTGATTCCGGCTTCGTCCCCTTCCAGAAAATCCAGAATCTCCACACTGTACCCGGAAGATTCTGCCCAACGAGTATACATCCGCAGGAGCATTTCCACCCAATCCTGGGCCTCGGTTCCACCTGCGCCAGCATGGAGGGTGACTATTGCATCTTTGCTATCGTGTTCACCGGAAAACAGGATAAGCATTTCAAAATCCTGAAAATCCCTGACTAGAATCTCCAGGTCATCTACAATCTGGCGTTGCAACTGTTCTTCATTTTCCTGTTCGGCCATGTCCAATAGTTCGGCCAGATAATTAGCTCTATCGATTAGATCTTCATAATGCTCAACTTCTTGTTTCAGTTCACTGATACGTTTAAGAATGCGCAGAGCTTCCTGGTTATCTTCCCAGAAATTTTCCCTGGCAGTACGGGCTTCCAGTTCCTGAATTTCCTTTTTGGCGCCATCTATGTCAAAGAGAAACCCTCAATTCATGGAGGCGGTCAATAATTTCACGGCAGAGGCCGCGGGGATTTTCAATCACAAAAACTCCTCCTCAATTTAATATGTCTTATCTGAAAACCAGTGGCGATTTTCTATTTCACTCACCTAGGATACAGAAGAGCTCTCCCCGAAACTCTCACTGCTAGGGGGTTCAAAATAATCATATTTTTGCTTGAGAATTACTATATC
>DLUN01000102.1:4369-4896 GCA_003444615.1 Syntrophomonas sp. | reverse complement strand
GACAGTTCCCAGTTAGAAGGAAAACGTGCCGTATTTATGGGCAGGTTGTCGGTGTGCCCTTCCACCCGAATATAGTTGGGCAGCGTAACCAAAGCCTCTCCTACCTGCCGTATAACATTGCGGGCTTGGGGAGTCAATTCATCAGAACCGCTGCTAAAAAGAAGGGTATCCTTAAAGCTTATTACCAAGCCGCGTTCTTGTTCATATACTATTATATACTCGCTTAGTTTGGTAGCCTTGCCGCCAGTCTCTCCTACCCCAGTTTCAATATCCTGGGTTTCGATAAATTCCTGAATAAGCTTTCTGACCTCTTGCAATTGCCCTTGGTGAGCGGTTGCTTCACCAAGGCCTTCCGGGAGTTGCTGGCCGGATATGCCTTCCGCCAAAGAAGGACCCTGGGTTTCCAGCACTGACATAGCCTGCCCCGTTAACACTATGCTGAGGGAATTGGCTACCGCTGCATATTTGCGAGCATCCACCTGGCTCATAGTATACATCATAACAAAAAAGATCATCAAAAGAGTGAT
>DLUN01000102.1:0-4133 GCA_003444615.1 Syntrophomonas sp. | reverse complement strand
CTTTGCTTCGCTTCCGGCGGCAGGAAGGTCAGCAGTTTCTCCCTAATTATCCGGGGGTTTTCCCCAGCCTGGATGGAGAGAATACCTTCTAGAATCATTTCCATCAGCAAAGTCTGGCGTTCGGCTTTAATTTTTAGCTTAGTGCCAAAGGGAATCCATAGAACATTGGCTGAGGCCACACCATACAATGTAGCCAGAAAAGCCACCGCAATAGCTCCCGCTAACTTATCAGGTTCGGCCACATTACTCAGTACATGCACCAAGCCCATAACCGTTCCAATGATACCCATGGTGGGAGCGATTCCGCCCATGGTCATATATATTTCACTGCCTATCATTTCATTGCTCTCAAAGGCTTCTATCTCCATTTCCAACATATTGCGGGTCAGGTCTGGATCAGTGCCGTCAATCACCAACTGCAAGCCCCGGGACATGAACTCGTCATCAATCTCACTTAGCTGGCTCTCCAAGCTCAACAAGCCTTCCCGGCGAGCCTTGTCCGCGGTCTCCACCAAACGATCCACTACCCCTAAATAATCAATTTGTTGGTTAATAAACACAAGTTTAGTAAAGTACGGTACCTTCTTTATGTCTTCCAGGGGATAACTGGCTATAGTAGCCCCAAATGTCCCGCCAAACACTATTACGGCTGCGGTTTCCACCATCAGCATACCGGCGTGGCCGCCTTCCATGAGGAATCCTCCGATTAAGCCGAACAGGCCAATGATTAAGCCAATTAGTGTCGCCAGGTCCATTTACTAATCCCCTTTCCCGCAACATTTCTTATACTTTTTCCCACTTCCACAGGGACAAGGATCATTGCGCCCTACTTTCTTCTCCACTCTTATGGGTTTTTTCTCGGTCTCCCCGCCCTGATTTTCAAAAGTCTTGCGCTCCTCACGCTGTTGAACCACCTTGACCCGGAAAATATAACGGACCACATCTTCCTTTATACTATAGACCATAGACTGGAAAGCATCATAAGCTTCAAATTTATACTCAATCAGGGGATCCTTTTGACCATAGGCCCGCAGGGAAATTCCATTGCGCAACTGGTCCATAGCATCTATATGATCCATCCATTTCTGGTCGATGATATTGAGCAGCACCGCTTTTTCCAGTTCCCGCATGGTCTCATGACCCAGTTCAGCTTCCCGGGCTTCATACAGTCGATAAGTGCGTTCCCGCAGGAACTCCTTCATATCGTGCCGGGTCATACCCACCAAATCTTGGGTAGTAAAATCAACCTGGGGCAGAATATTGCGCTCAATATAGGTTAAGAGTCCGGGCAAATCCCAGTCATCCGAGTATTTCACTTCGCCGGAAAAGCTGTCTACCACTTGATCGATAACATCATCGATCATGCTGATAACAGTATCTTTTAGGTCTTCGCCATATAGTACTTTGCGGCGTTCGCCATACATCACTTCCCGCTGCTGGTTAATGACATCGTCATATTCCAAAACATTTTTGCGGATACTGAAGTTGCGGCTCTCCACCTTCTTCTGGGCATTTTCAATAGCCCGGGAAATCATTTTATTTTCAATGGGCATATCGTCATCCATGCCCAGTTTGTCCATCAATCCTTCTATGCTGGCGGAGCCAAAAAGCCTCATCAGATCATCTTCCAAAGACACATAAAAACGGGATTCTCCCGGGTCCCCCTGGCGGCCCGACCGGCCCCGCAGCTGGTTGTCAATACGGCGCGCCTCATGGCGCTCTGTACCTAATACGTATAATCCACCCAGGGCGTCTACACCTTCACCCAACACTATGTCCGTACCACGTCCCGCCATATTGGTGGCGATGGTAACAGTTCCCGGCTGCCCCGCCTGAGCGATAATCTGGGCTTCCTTTTCATGATACTTAGCATTCAACACCTGATGAGGAACCCCTCGCTTTTTAAGCATACTGCTCAAAAGCTCTGATTTCTCAATGGATATAGTTCCCACCAGCACCGGCTGACCCGAGCGATAGCGTTCTACGATGTCTTCCACCACTGCCTTGAATTTACCCATTTCCGTACGATAAATTACATCCGGCTGATCCAAGCGCACCATGGGCTTGTTAGTGGGGATGACCACTACATCCATGCCGTAAATCTTGCGGAATTCTTCCTCTTCCGTCTTAGCGGTACCGGTCATACCGGCTAGCTTCTTATACATGCGGAAGTAGTTCTGGAAAGTAACGGTAGCCAGGGTCTGGGATTCCTTTTCGATTTTGACCCCTTCCTTGGCTTCAATAGCCTGGTGCAAACCGTCACTGTAGCGGCGCCCAAACATCAGGCGGCCGGTGAACTCATCCACTATGATGACCTGGTCTTCTTTGACCACATAGTCCCGATCCCTTTTCATCAAGCAGTGGGCTCGTAATCCTTGGTTAACATGGTGGGCAATTTCCATGTTTTCGGACAAATTGTCAATGTCAAAGAACCTTTCTACCTTGCGGACCCCGTCTTCGGTAAGAGTGACCACATGGGCTTTCTCATCCACTTTATAATCAACTTCATTCTCCAGGCGGGGGATAAACTTGGCGATCCGGTAGTACAAATCGGTGGGTTTATCGCCTTCACCGGAAATAATCAGTGGAGTACGGGCTTCGTCAATGAGAATGGAGTCCACTTCGTCAATAATGGCATAATGCTGGTCTCGTTGCACCATGTTTTCGGCCCTGACCACCATATTGTCTCTTAAGTAGTCAAAACCCAGTTCATTATTGGTTCCATAAGTAATATCACATTCATAAGCCTGTCGGCGCTCCTGGTGATTGAGTCCGTGGACAATGAGTCCCACCGACATGCCACAATACTCATAAATCGGTCTCATCCAGTCCGCGTCACGTGCCGCCAGGTAATCGTTAACCGTGACGATATGGACTCCCTTACCTTCCAGAGCATTCAAATAAGCTGGCAAGGTAGCCACCAGGGTTTTTCCTTCCCCGGTTTTCATCTCGGCAATGCGCCCTTCGTGAAGGGTAATACCACCGATTAACTGGACATCGAAATGTCTCATGCCCAGAGTACGCACGGAAGCTTCCCTTACCAGTGCAAAGGCCTCTGGTAATATATCGTTTAAAGTTTCACCCTTCTTTAATCTCTGGCGAAATTCTTCCGTCTTAGCTGGAAACTCCTCCGCCGGCAAAGCTTGAAACTGGGGCTCCAGTGCATTGATTATCTGAACAGTTTTGCGCATACGCCTTATATCTTTTTCATTGTCATCCAAAAGATTCTTAACCAAGTTTTTGAGCACACTATCACGACCTCTCATAAAAAAGAGGAACCATAAGGCCCCTCTTATTGGGTTTGCAATAGTTTAATCTTATCACTTTTGGCAATGCCGCTTCAACTAATCAGAACTCCGGTTCAATCAGACCATAATTGCCATCTTTGCGGCGGTAGACCACATTAACCTCTTCGCTGCGGGAATTGAAGAACACGAAAAAGGTATGTCCCAGGAGGTTCATTTGCATTATAGCCTCTTCCTCATCCATGGGTTTAAGAGCAAAGCGCTTGGTACGCACCACCTTGAAGGTTTCCAAATCCTCTTGTTTTTCTAGTTCCCGCCTAGCTTCTTCTACCAATGCCTTTTTCATCCCCGCCCCGCGATTACTGCGGTACAACCGAGTTTTGTACTTTTCAATTTGCTTCTCAAGTTTTTCCACAACCAGGTCGATAGAGGAGTACATATCCTCACTAGCTTCTTCGCCCCGTAGGAGTACTCCATTTAATGGAATGGTGACTTCTACTTTATGTCCTTCCCCTTCAACGGACAGTGCAACCTGAGCCTCCTTTGCATCCTCGATATACTTTTCCAGCTTGGAGAGTCGTTTGGTGGTGTAGTCTTTGAGTGCATCAGTTAACTCTAAGTTTTTTCCCCTGATATCTAGCCTCATACGACCAACTCCTTTCCCGGTTGTCTATATTTTATTCTACTATCTGTAAGTCAAAACCTCCAACCACTATTTACCATCAATCAGCGGATCTTGGCGCGCCCGGACATAATTGAGCAACATAATCTGCCTATTTCCTAGTATGTACAAAAATGCCAATAGCAACTCACCATGCAAGAGGGGACGGTTCTTTCTGTCACGTTAGTTTTTAAGAAGACAGGGGGACGTTTAAGACAGGGGGACGT
>DLUN01000235.1 GCA_003444615.1 Syntrophomonas sp. | reverse complement strand
GAACGGAATAAATTTGGTACCTGTGGGCCGGTAGTACCCTTAATGCAGGTACGGATATCTGAGGAAGGCGAGATTCAGGCCAAGGGACCCAGCATGATGCAGGGCTATTACAAACAGCCTGAGTTAACCGCGCAGATGTTTACGGAAGATGGCTGGATAAAGACCGGTGACAAAGGCCACATTGATGAAGATGGTTTTATAGTAATAACCGACCGTATCAAAGATATGTTTAAGACTTCGGGTGGCAAGTATGTTGCCCCGCAGATGATTGAAACCCTATTAAAGGAAGACTTCTTTATTGAGAATGCTGCTGCTGTAGGAGATGGCCAAAAGTATGTGGCTGCTTTAATAGTACCGTCTTTTGAAGCTCTGGAACCCTGGGCAGAGAAAAAAGGCATTACCTATTCCAGCCGGGAAGAACTGGTGAAACATCCGGAAGTTGTTAAACTCTACCAGGAACGCATAGATAATCAAACCAAGGACCTGGGGCAGGTGGAAAAACCCAAGAAATTCGCTATTCTCCCGGTGGAATTCACTCAGGAAACCGGGGAGCTAACCCCTACCTCAAAGATAAAAAGAAAAGTAGTAAATGAAAAATATAAAGATGTCATTGATTCTCTGTTTGTAGATTAGAATCTATAATTATACTCTCCCTAAAAGCAGAATCCGGATTGGGCATAGCCTAATCCGGATTCTGCTTTATCCTCTTACGGGCTCTAGTAAGACTATTTACGCTCTGGTTTTCATAAGCCTGAAAGAGGGGGGATTATCATACGACCGGTTAACATGCTGCAGGATAGTGTGGCCAAATTGCTCTTTCGGCTTTCCCTGCCGACTACTACCGGGATGATCATTTACTCGTTGTTCAGTCTGATAGATACCTTTTTCGTGGCTAAACTGGGAGCGCTGTCTTTTGCGGCCTTAACCCTGGTCATTCCTTTACAAATACTGCTTATTTCCGTTTCTTCCGCTACAGGAGTTGGTTTGACATCATTGATTGGCAGAACTCTGGGGAGCGGCAATGTCAAACTCGCTGACAATGTGGCCTGGCATGGCGTCGTGATCAGCTTCATATATGGCGGATTGTCGGTGGGTCTGGGATTACATTATATTGATTCTTGGCTAATCATTTTTGGAAGCACGCCGGAAACTTTTGCTCTCAGCAGAGAATATATGCAAATTATTCTATGGGGATCACTGTTTACATTTTTGCCTATGACCCTGGGTAATATCATTCAGGGCGAAGGCAACACCTTTATACCTATGGTCATATCCTTATTAGGCATTTCCTTGAATGTTGTCTTCGATCCCATTTTTATATTTGGGTGGGCAGGGATGCCCGCCCTGGGGCTGAATGGTGCGGCAGTTGCCACGGTGCTTTCCCAGATGGTAACTACGGTGGTAATAATTGCTCTGGCCAAACGAAAGATATCCAAGCTTACTTGGTCCCGAGCCAACTTCCGGCCTAGCCTGCGGGTAGTATCAGAAATATATCGGGTGGGTTTTCCGGCCATGATAATGGAACTGGTGTCAGTAATGAATTTAACCATTATTAACCGGACTTTGACTGGTTACAGCTATACGGCAGTGGCCGCTCTAGGCATTTTTATGCGGATAAGGTCTTTAGCCCATATGCCGGTTCATGGATTGGCGCAAGGGACCATGCCCATTGCTGCTTTTGCTTATGGAGCCCGGCAGTATGATAGGGTGAAAGAAACTATTATAAAATCTGCCATCCTGGCGTTTTTCTTCATGGGCACAGCCTGGGCAATATTGCAGTATAAGACCGTGTGGGTAATGCAGTTTTTTTCCCAGGATCCCATGCTTACGGTAGTGGGAGTTACCTGTATGCAGATGGCGACTCTGTTTTTACCCTTTGTGGGGCCCTTGGTCATTCTTTATACGGTCTTGCAAGCTGTGGGAAAAGGCTTTACCGCTATGTGGCTGTCTATGACCCGCCAGGTGGTGTTCTTTTTACCCCTGCTATTGTTCCTTCCTCACTACTACAGCTTAAATGGGGTATGGTTGGCTTTTTCTCTATCAGAGATGTTGACTACCTTAGTAGCCTTGGTATTCTTAATCAGCTTGTGGCGTGAGTTACAGGTGCGCAATAAATTTACAGTAGTAATGCTGTTTAGGGTCGGTTATCTACTGGAACGCCTTAGAGCCTGGTTACGTTGGAGCTAGTCCGGCTAATTGCATCCAAATTATAACAGTTACCACATTCAGATCCAGCAGGAAGTGTAGATTCTAATAGCATATAGTATATCCCTAGAGCGCCCAACCCCATAAGAATTAAAGATATGCAATGGACAATTTTTAGCACTAATCACGCCAATATTCTCCCAAAATAAAGGCATATAATAAATATCATCAAAAGTAGTTATATTACACGAAAAACGGACATGCCTTAAAAAGGGAGATATTATGCAAATAATGCACATAAATTGGCTCTGGTCACCAATATTAGCCCGACAAGAGGATAGACAATTTGCGTTATGGGGCCCATAAAGGTTATAAATAGAGAAGCAGCATAGCCAGAAAAGGAGCAGTACCAAAGCATTATGAATCGCGCCAGGAATTATCGTCAGACTACATCAGAATTAAAGCATTACATAACTATTGCGCGCGAAGTGCTCAGTGGTAGCATAATGGAAAACGTGTCCCGTAGGGATGAGCTAGCTAATGTATGTAAACTAAGCTCGGTATGTTGCGCCGTGCTTTTTTTTGCTGTCTAATAATATTCCGTAGCGTAGTGAAAAAACAAATAGTCGATTGCTAATCTGTTTGGTAATTGAGTACCGGTGAAACATGGTTTGTGTTGTGCTGGATAAGTCAAACTAGTTTATCTGTCCTACACTGTGGTGGTTAGCGATACAGATTCAGTGCGGGGAGAGGAATGGCATGCTGACTACCACAGGGCTCATAAATATCTGACTGCGCTTAAAAGAATACCCTTTTTACGTTTTGATGTGACTGGTACGGAGTTGTATCGGCCTAATTGAACCTAGGTTAAAGTCATGGTTGGAGCTTTGACTCTTAATATAATGGATGGTAATGAAGGAAATTGCCATTATTTATTAAGACGCGTATTATATTTATAATATATAAAAAAGTTTGATGGGCATTATGGACAGATACGGCGTGTATTGATTTGTTAATCAGTCACTAAGCCGACCAGATTGTTGATAAAAACTGCTTTTAACACGGAGCTCACTCTGGCTGTTATAAAAGGTAAAAAACTGAAAAACAATATGCCTCTTATGCTTTGGTTAAGGAGCCTGTCAATCCAAAAGGTAACCCATAAAGCGGTTGATCTAGGAAAACTCCTGTCTATCGAGGAGTTTTTTTAGGCATATGACAATTTTGGAAGGAGTGGTGAATTTGCAGAGGGTGAAGTTAACTATTAATGGAAAGGAGGTTGAAGCTCCGGTAGGCAGCACCTGTCTCTTATACACATCT
>DLUN01000093.1:4684-5966 GCA_003444615.1 Syntrophomonas sp. | reverse complement strand
AAAAAACCTATGTAGGAGGTTATCGTGCAACATTTAACTATTAACAACCGAGACGGTCTAAAACTGGCAGCCCTGTTGAGCCTGCCACAGGAGTGTCATTGCTTAGTTATCTCCTGCCACGGATTCAGAGGGGCTAAAGAAAATAGTGGGAGAATCTTTAGTTTTGGTAAAAAGCTATATCAGATAGGAATAGGCTTGCTGGCTTTTGATTTTCAGGGCAGCGGTGAGAGCGAGGGGCAATACAGCAGCATAACCCTTACGCGTCAAGCCCATGATTTACAGGATGTCATCAATTATGCAGACCAGCAATTCCGATTACCTATAATAACATTGGGACGCAGTTTTGGCGGAAGCACGGTCTTAGCCGGTGCCAGTCAGGATTCACGTATAGCAGGTTACATATTCTGGTCTACCACGGTGTTCTTAAAAGAAACTTTTGCTGGTTTGGATCCAGCTTTGGCCAGTCAGCTCGAACAAGGCAAAACCATCACCATTACTGATGAAGGAGGCTCTTACCAACTGGAACCAGACCTGTTTCGGGATTTTGACAACCATAATATGGATGAATATATAAGGGCCATAGCTCATCGTCCCGTTTTAATAATACATGGTGAGGCCGATGAAGTGGTAAGTCCTCACAATGCTAAACATATAGCTCAGTTGTTGCCTGAAACTCGCTTACATTTAGTTAAAGATGCTGACCACCGTTTTACTGAACACACTGCGCTGCGAGAGGACCTCACCATTAAGTGGCTGGCCAGGTATTGGGGGAAAGCTGCGGAGCGTTCATGAACTATCACAGCATTCGCCACGAAATAGTGACCGAGCTAGAAATAAAGAAAAGCCGCTTTATTACCTGGGTGAGTCCTATATGTAGCCAGGCAGAAGCAGAACAAATAATTGCGGCGGCACGGCAGCGCTGGCCAGGGGCTACCCATTATTGTTTTGCCTGGATAATCAAAGAGCCCGTTATGGAAAGATGCAGTGATGATGGGGAGCCTTCCGGTACAGCTGGCCTGCCCATACTAACAACGCTTAAAAAACGAGGCCTGGAAAACATAGTAGCAGTAGTGGTGCGCTATTTTGGAGGGACGCTGTTGGGTGCCTCAGGATTAATAAGGGCTTACGCTGATTCGGTTCGTAATGCCCTGGATCAGGCTGATATCGTGAAATATGAAGAAGGTTTGCTAATAAGACTGGTTATAGAATACCCTGACCTGGGTCTGATACAGCACCGCTTCCTATTTTCACCAGAGGTAGTAGTAGAGAGCATAAATTACTT
>DLUN01000093.1:0-4409 GCA_003444615.1 Syntrophomonas sp. | reverse complement strand
TGGGAAAAAGAAATCACTGAACTGACCAGCGGGCGGGGACAATATCATATTATTGAAAAAAGAACAGTGGCTGTCTAAGGAAGTCCGTATTTTGCCTCAACTTATTATCGCCAGACTACTGGTTGGATTTTCTTTCTCAGAGCTGCTTGTTTAGTCTATGGGCTATCTTTGCAAATGAATATAGTCACAGCTGGCCGTAGCTATCAGCTTATTTTCCCGGTTATAAGCCTCAGCTATCATATGAATCTTGGTTCGTCCCTTGGTTTTCACAGTAGCAGTAACTATTAACTCGTCACCTTCAAAAATAGGACGATGATAGCTGGTTACCATATCGATCATGGTTGTTGCCGTGGTTTTCGTAGCTGAATAGCATAAAGGACCAAATACGTTATCCACAGCAGCAGAAATGAACCCACCCTGCATCGAACCGGATGGGTTGAGGTAATGCATCAATACCGGAAATCCGATGGTTAAACTCTCACCTTCAATGAAATCCAGTATTCGGCCTTGCATAGAACTGAAACAATGTGGAACGGGACCCAGGTCAATAGTGTCTGGATCCAGCTCGGTTCTGCTTCTCGTTGAACTCACATCAAATCCTCCTCACCCTCGCAGTAAGACAGGGGGACGTTTACTTTGTCTTCCTTGGGAAGTAAAGAAAACAGGAAGACAAAGTAAACGCTAGACTGTCTTAAATACCATTATAACTCTTTGATTCATAAACAAAGCAATCATCTGCCAAATATATATCCGAACTCATAAATACTTGCGTGATATACTTAAAACGTACCAACTTCCTGCTGAAAAACACCAAGGAACTAAATCTGGCAAGATCTATAAACGGGGGGATCAATCATGAAATTTATTGGCAATATCATCTGGCTTTTGATTGGGGGTATCATTGCCTCCATAGCCTGGTTCCTGGCTGGTCTGATTTTATGCATAACTATTATTGGCATACCTTTTGGCCTGCAGTGTTTCAAGATCGCTGGTTTTGTACTGTGGCCTTTCGGCCGGGAAATCAGTTTAGGTCATTTTGGGGCTGGCGGACTCATCTTTAATATTATCTGGCTGATCGTTTTTGGCTGGGAATTTGCTGTAGGCCATCTCATTATAGGTTTAATTTTCTGCATCACCATAATAGGGATCCCTTTTGGACTGCAGCATTTCAAGTTGGCTCAGTTGGGTCTCATCCCCTTTGGAGCCCAAATTCAGCAAAAACAGTAAGGCAGCAAGAGATGTGATTTCCACCTGCCTGATAGAGAACATTCTCTGAGCTTCAGTTGAAAGCTGCCATCAGCATGGGGCAGATATAGTGATAAATTGCAGGGAAATAGGCGAGCCTTTTAGAGGCGGAATGCTGGTATCTAAAGCAAGTATTCCTTTTTGTACTGAATAATTACCGCAAGGTTGGATGACTGCATTTACAAAAAGGTTGTAATAGGAGGCGTTGTTAGGATCGGGTATACCCTTGTTACCATACATTTTTAGTTCATCTCTATTGGTATAGATCCTTTTTTCATGGGCCAGGGTATTATAGGTATAAGTATTGGCTTTAAGAATTTGCCCGTTAACTCCTTTAATAGTTATAAACTCCAGGGTAATGGGAACCCCTTTGGGGGGAATATCCGAGGTAAGTAAAGTCAGAAGTCCTTTTTTCACTGTATAATTGACTGCTGGCTGCAGCACCCCATTGATATATAAATTGATGAGGGATACTTGCTTTGGGTCAGCAATGCCATTGCTCCCATAGGATTGCAGTTCGTCTGCGCTGGTAAACTCCTTCTTCATACCATCAGAAATTGCATTATAGTGGTATACTTCTGCCGGGAGAATCATACCTTTTTTATCTTTGAAAGTAACAAAGCTAATGATTATAGGAGCATTTTTCGGCGGCACATCTTCTGTTTTTAATGTCAGCAATCCCTTCTCAATATCATAATTAGCCCTGGGCTGTATAGCTCCGTTGCCAAATAGGGTGTGGTAGGAAACCTTGCCGGGATCAAGGATGCCCCGGTTGCCGTATTGGGTTAATTCGTCCTGATTAGTATAGGTATTCCTGGTTCCATCAGCTAAAGCATTATATTGGTAAACTTCAGCTCTTACGGTATCTTCCTGGTAGGTAATATCTATGTCGTTTTTGAAAAAACATTTATCAAATACTTGGGTAACACTTAAGCACACCTTCTTGATTTCAGAGTCGCTGATTTTATCATCAGGATCCTCTAAAACCGGAACCGTTAAGTCTGCTTGAGCTGCGGAACGAACCACAGTACCGAATACCAATTTTATGTGAACTTTGAGGGAATTGTTTTTGGTGTAAATAATGTCATCAATAAAGCACTTTAAGTTACGAGTCGTAAAGGATAGACAGGATTCCTGGGGAGCGTATAAAGAAATATTCTTATATATCTCAAACGGTATGGGAGCCGAAAGGCGTTTGTAATCCATAAAAAGAGATATGTAGCCTTTTATTGCTACTTTGAAATTGGTTTTTCGCTTATGCCCAGCATTGCTGTTAAGTGTTGTAAGTACGTAACCAATTGCATTAGGATTGGATGGACTTAAGATATAACCATTTTTGTCTGTTAGGAAACAATCGATTGTCGATAATCTGGTGCTGGACACCACGCTCACTCCAATTAATCTATATAGGTACCCACAAGATAATAAGGAGATTTCGAGGAGGACAAGTTAAAGCCGCTCGCTCTTCTCTCCGCAGAATCGTAAAAGAGCAAGACCCTGAATTTATCGTCTTCACGGTTGAGTTAAGAATAAAGGGTGTGCGCATGGCCCACCCTTTATGGTGGTTAAGTAGTTATAGTAGTTTGAGTATCGGCATCTGGTGCGAAGTTAATTACTGATAGAGTAATGGGAGCATCTTCGGGAATAGTATCCGCGTCCTGGACTACCACATTGTTGGCTGAAACCGTATATAAGCTATCCTGCTGTAATACGCCGTTTATGAACAGTAAATAATAGCCATTATCCGTGGCAGCCAGTGTAATAGTTGTTACGGCATCGCCCTGGTCATCTACAAAAGCAGTGGCCGGGATAGTTAAGGTTCCTTCATCAATGTGGGCTGGGTCTAAAGTGTAAAAATAATTCAATACAGACGGTTCCGTAGTAACGGTTGTTGTTGATTCGGCAGTAATAGCCAGTTTAAACAATGAAGCGGCCATGCTCCACCCACCTTTACATTCGATTTATTTCATTATATGTAATCCACCTCAAGAGGTGACTGGTGACCATTAAGCTTTTCCAGCTTGACTTCAATCCTTGGGAGCCGGAACCGGAAAATAGCAAAGCAGGGGAGACTGGTGATTCTCACCCTGCTTCAGACTCTAGCCTTAATTGATGCAGAACATTATTTAATTTGGTAAAGTTTATTAATATCCTCGATGCGCTGGAGAGATTTATGGTAGCGCTCACAGAGGTTTTGGTATATTTCAACTGCATTGCGGGTAAAGGCCTGCTGGCTTTCAGTGGTGTCCTTGACCACTTTGGCGGGACTGCCAAAGGCTAATTTGTTATCAGGAATTACCGCGTTAGCCGGCAGCAGACTGCCAGCACCGATAAAACAGCCGGTACCTACCTGACACCCGTCACATATCACTGAACCCATGCCAATAGTTACATTATTTTTAATAGTGCAGGGACCATGAATTATAGCCCCATGGCCTATATCTACGTTTTCTTCGATCAGGGCGGTGGTATCGGGCCGGGAATGGATAACGCAGTTTTCCTGCACATTGGAACCATCACCGATTACAATACGGCCGTAATCGCCGCGCAGTACCGCACCGGCGCCAATGAAACACTTTCTTCCCACACTGACATCACCAATCAGGATGGCGTCAGGATGAATAAAACACGATTCATCCAGCTGAGGCATCTTACCTTCAAACTCATAAAACGGCATGTAAAAAGCTCCTTTCAAACGTCAGGCCGCCAGTTTATAAACTAAGTTACCTGGATTTAATCATCCAATTAGTGAATAAACTAGCTGCCTAATTAGCAGTTATGGTTTCAAATTCAGTTCATCAGCCAGCTGTTGGAAAACCGGCAGGGAATTTTCAATGATCTTGCGATCCACACAATAGGAGATACGGAAATAGCCGGGTTTTCCGAATGATACTCCTGGCACAACCAGTAAATTCTTCTTTTGAGCCATCTTGACAAATTCCATTTCATCAGGGGTAGGACTTTGGGGGAACAGGTAGAAAGCTCCCTGAGGTTTGACCATTTTGTAACCCATCTCGGTAAGGGAGTTGTAGAATAGATCGCGCTTATCCTGATAGGCCGCAATATCCACCGACTCCCGCTGCAGTCGAGCCACCAATCGCTGCATCAGAGCGGGAGCATTTACATAACCCAGCACCCGGTTGGCTAAAGTTAAAGCCCCCATC
>DLUN01000002.1:1319-2833 GCA_003444615.1 Syntrophomonas sp. | reverse complement strand
ACATTGTCTGTGGTCCTGAATAAATTGATAGCTTCAGAGCTCAACCCCAATTGCCAATCGGAGAATACCCGGCCAGGTTCAAATCCGGGAATCTCAAATCCCCCATTTCGTATGAGTTCACCGGTTTCACAGAAGCAGCTGGGCGGCAGGCACTTTTCTTTATCTTTAGCACGTACAGCTACATGATTGTCATTTTTGTTGTATATGGGCTTGCAGTCGATGGTTCTATGCATCTTGCATCACTCCTTTCTGGTGTATCATATGAAAGATTCGCCTTGTTTGACATATATTGTCACCATGTCGTGACGGGAACAACGGATTCTCCGTTAATAGAAAAAGCATTTATCAGCACTTTCTTTGGTCAATGACACACCTAAAACGTCCCTCCTAAGCCCCTTTTATGTTGTGTTATGTTTATTTCTGTAAACTCTATTGCTATTTCTGTTGTGTTTTGTTAGTTTTTAATTAGTCCATATGGGTTGCCCTCAAAAAAGAGGGCGGAAGGAAAAATTTATTGGGGAGAGGAAGGTTGTTATGAAAAAGAGATTAATACCCTTAATCATGCTGTTAATTATGGCATTAACAGTAATAGGATGCGGTGGCCCAGCTACTACAGAAGATGCCACTGCACCTGTAGAGCTAAACGTATCGGCAGCGGCCAGCCTTACCGACGCTGCCAAGGAAATTGCTGTTCTTTACAACCAGCAGCACCCGGATGTTAAAATCACCTATAATTTCGCCTCGTCAGGTACTCTGCAAAAGCAAATAGAAGAAGGGGCACCAGCTGACCTTTTCATTTCTGCAGGTAAAAAGCAAATGGATGCCCTGCAGGAAAAGGGCTTGATCGTTGACAGCAGCCGTAAGGATCTTTTGGGGAATGAACTGGTGCTGATTGCCCCGGAGGACAGCACTCTTACGGGTTTTGAAGGCTTAACCGATGCTTCCATAGATAAAATCGCTATCGGTACACCCGAAACCGTTCCGGCAGGAAAGTATGCCCAAGAGGCCTTAATTACTATGGGATTATGGGATTCTATCCAGCCCCAACTGGTAATGGCCAAGGATGTCCGCCAGGTACTGACCTATGTCCAAACTGGCAACACCGCTGCCGGGCTGGTATATCTTTCTGATACCTATCAGGCGGACAAGATTAAAATAATTGCAGCCGCACCCAGTGATTCCCATGCACCTATCGTTTACCCCATGGCCTTAATTAAATCCAGTCAGAAGCAGGAAACCACTGCTGACTTCGCTAATTTTTTAAGTAGTCAGGAAGCAAAGGATGTTTTTGCCAAATATCAATTCATTCCATTAGATTAATTTCGATTTAATAAGCGGAGAAGTAACGCATGTGGCACTTAAATGATTGGTTTCCCATCTTTTTATCCCTGCGGGTTGCATTTTTAAGCCTTATACTGGTGCTCATATTGGCATTGCCTTTAGCCCGAATACTGGGCCTGTACCAGTTTAAGGGCCGGGATATACTGGAAGCCTTTTTTACCCTTCCCCTGGTG
>DLUN01000002.1:858-1022 GCA_003444615.1 Syntrophomonas sp. | reverse complement strand
ATACTGGGAAAATATTTGTACGACATGGGTATAAGTCTTGTTTTTACCTGGTGGGCAGTAGTGCTAGCCGCCAGTGTAGTAGCTTTTCCCCTCATGTACCAGAGCTGCCGGGGAGCTTTCGCCAGTGTCGATAGCAGCTACGAAAAAGCCGCCCGTACCTTAGG